>CAYFOC010000113.1:0-5929 GCA_964344615.1 uncultured Methylococcus sp. | reverse complement strand
GGCGGGATCTCAGCCAATCCCAAGGCGCTCTATGGCGGTATTGCCGGTGTATTGGTTCTCGGACTTGTTTATCTCGGATTCAGCGGTGGTTCCACCTCGGAAACTCGCATGGTAAATCTCGGACAGGGTCAGGCCGTCATCGTCGAAAATCCCAACGGTGGGCTAAGCCATATAACGGCAGGCCCCGGAATCATGAGCGCCTCGGTATCTGAGGAAGACCGTGATCAGAGCATCTGTACGGCAAAGCCTGGAACGAGCGCCACTGTCGATGAAGTTCAAACCATCGAGCTTCTTACTTACGTCAAGGTCACCCTGACCGATGGCGAATGCGAAGGAAAATCAGGTTGGACCACTAAAACCAACATTCGCGCTGGTAGCTAAATCAGTTAGATAATCTTCTAAACCGCCGGTTTCCAAGTGATTCCGGCGGTTTAGAAAACGCGGATAATGGGTCTAAGAAGCACGATACTTGGTAGATTCATACACCTATGGTTTCGGTTATCTTCATAAACAATTAACACATTCTTGGTTAAGGTTATATACTTGGTGTTCCGATAACCGAAAGGAATACTCATGAGCAATAACCTCCTTCAGCTTAGCCTGCATGAACTTGCAGAACTGGTCCAAAATGCTGAGAAAGCATTAGCCGACAAAAAGAAAAGTGAACGCAAGAACGTCATCGCCAAGATCAAGGAACTCGCAGATTCCATCGGCGTTACGGTCACTATTCACGATGGCAGCACGCAAACGCGCGCCGCTTCGTCCCGCAAAGGCAGCAAGGTTGCTCCCAAATACCGCAATCCTGCCAATCCGGAACAAACATGGACGGGGCGTGGGGTAACGCCGCGTTGGCTTCGCGAGTACACTACTCAAGGTCGTAAGATCGAAGACTTTCTGATCTGACCTCAGGCAACCCCCGTTACAAACCTGTAGTGGGGGCCTCGCTCCAGGATGGAGCACCGCTGGCGTATGCCTATCACGCAGAGAGACCATCCCATGGCTGAGCAATCCAAACCTCGTACCCGCAAGCCCCGCGCATCAACAGCAAAAACTCCGGCTTCTGCTGCGGCACCGACCGGGTCTTCATCCTCACAAGCGCCTGTGATCGATCCCGATACGCTCAAGGCAATTTTGACGTGGCTGAATGTCATTGATAACTGGAATATCGCCGGTTATCAGAACAAGCTACCCCGTTGGGTCTATGTCATCATCGGCTTCCTGATCCTGACGTAGGCTTGCTACGCGGGTTTTGAAATTAATTGTTGACAGAATCGATCAGTTATCTAAAATCGACTGCCACGATCAAAGGATGATCGGCAATAACTAGAAAAAAAGCTGACAGGATGTCCAACCCACCACTTGGGTTGATAAAGAGCTTGGATTCTGGCGGGCCCTCTGATCCCCCGCAACGAAGTCGTACCACCCCCCCAGCGACTTCGATGACGGTTCGCCAGAATTCTTTACTTCCCCTCCCCCTTCTTTCAAAACCACCCTCCCGGGTGTTTTCGTGCGCGCATAAAAAACGCGCCCCCTTGCGGAAGGCGCGTTTTTAAGCGCCGAACCTCCCCAGCAAAGGAGAGGCTCGAACCGTAGGCCGGGACTTCTTAGTAGTCGCCCATGCCACCTGGCGGAAGCGCCGGAGCATCCTTCTTCGGAAGCTCGGTAACCATGGCTTCGGTCGTCAGCATCAGACCCGCAACAGAGGCAGCATTCTGAAGTGCCGAACGTGTAACCTTGGTCGGATCCAAGATCCCCATGGCCAGCATGTCGCCATACTCTTCGGTCGCAGCGTTGTATCCGAATGCACCGGTCCCCTCAGCCACGCGAGCCAGAACCACCGAAGGTTCGACACCCGCATTGGCCACGATCTGACGCAACGGCTCTTCAATGGAACGGCGAAGAATGTTCACACCGATCGTCTGATCATGATTGCTGCCCTTGAGGTCCTTGATCGATGCAATGGCACGAACCAGCGCAACACCGCCACCCGGCACAATGCCTTCTTCAACGGCTGCACGGGTCGCATGCAGCGCATCTTCGACGCGCGCTTTCTTTTCCTTCATTTCAATTTCTGTCGCTGCGCCGACCTTGATCACGGCAACACCACCAGAAAGCTTGGCAACACGCTCCTGAAGCTTCTCGCGATCGTAGTCAGAAGAGGTTTCCTCGATCTGACGGCGAATCTGCTCAACGCGGTTGCGAATGGCATCAGCACTGCCGGCGCCATCGACGATCACGGTGTTTTCCTTGTTGATCTGGATCTTCTTCGCAGTACCCAGATCGGTCAGTTCAACCTTCTCCAGAGAGAGACCCACTTCTTCCGCAATCACCGTTCCGCCTGTCAGAATCGCGATGTCTTCCAGCATGGCCTTGCGGCGATCACCGAATCCCGGCGCCTTGACGGCAGCGACCTTGAGGATGCCGCGCATCGTGTTGACCACGAGCGTCGCAAGCGCCTCACCTTCAACGTCTTCAGCAACGATCAGGAGAGAACGACCCGCCTTGGATACAGCTTCCAGCACGGGCAGAAGATCACGAATATTGGAGATCTTCTTGTCGTGGAGCAGGATGAACGGATTGTCGAGCTCAACGCTCATGGTTTCCTGCTGATTGATGAAGTACGGTGACAGGTAGCCACGATCGAACTGCATGCCTTCGACGACATCCAGTTCATTTTCGAGACCTGAGCCGTCTTCAACGGTGATCACGCCTTCCTTGCCAACCTTGTCCATGGCTTCGGCGATGATGTTGCCGATGCTTTCATCGGAGTTGGCCGAGATGGATCCAACCTGTGCGATTTCCTTGCTGGTGGAGCAAGGCTTCGAACTGGCCTTCAGCGCATCGACTGCGACAGAAACCGCAAGATCAATACCCCGCTTGATATCGGTCGGGTTGGCACCGGCGGTGACTGACTTCAGCCCTTCACGCACAATGGCCTGCGCCAGAACGGTTGCAGTGGTCGTACCATCGCCTGCAACATCGTTGGTCTTTGAGGCAACCTGCTTGACCAGCTGTGCACCCATGTTTTCGAACTTGTCGGCCAGTTCAATTTCCTTGGCGACGGAAACACCGTCCTTGGTAATGGTCGGAGCGCCGAAACTCTTGTCGAGAACGACATTACGACCCTTCGGGCCCAAGGTCTGCTTGACCGCATCGGCCAGGACATTGAGACCCGCCAGCATGCGGTGGCGGGCATCTTCTGCAAATTTGACTTCTTTAGCTGCCATAACTCTTACGTTTTATTAACGAATGACTGGAAGAAATGAGAAAGGAAGGAGACTTAGCCTTCGATGATGCCGAGGATTTCATCCTCGCGAAGAACTACGTACTCCGTACCGTCGAGCTTGAGCTCAGTGCCGGCATACTTTCCGACCAGGACCTTGTCGCCCGCCTTAACCGTCAGCTTGCGGACTTCACCGTTATCCAGAGCCTTGCCGGGGCCAACGGCCACGACTTCTGCCTGGGTCGGCTTTTCCTTGGCGCTATCGGGAATCACGATGCCGCCCGGCGAGGTCTTCTCTTCCTCAAGGCGCTTCAGCAATACCCGGTCATGCAAAGGACGTATCGTCATAACTTCTCCTTAGGTTTCAATCGAATGGATAGTCTCCGGACCTTGCCGGAAAAAGCCCCATCGGGGACACTCGACATGAATGGGGACGATCCTGTTGAATTTCAAGAGTCCTGATCAAAAAAGAAGCCATCCATGCCGAAAACCGACCCTTCAAAGCCCTCCCTTGCCGAAATTCTTGAAGAAGCCCGGTGCTTTCATCAAGCGTTTCGTACCGTGACTCTGGCCAGCGTCGATGCCACCGGATGCCCTCACGCGAGCTATGCACCCTATGCAGAGGATGATGCCGGGCGCTTTCTTATCTTCATCAGCGAGCTCGCCCTTCATACACGGAACCTCCTGACGGACCCTCGCGTCAGCCTCCTCTTCATCGAGGAGGAACACGTCATGAAGCAGGCTTTTGCACGCAAAAGGGTCACCTACGAAGGGCTCGCCCAGGAAGTTCACCGTAGCGATCCAACCTTTGAAACGCTTCTGGACCTCATGGCCGAGCGGCAAGGCTCGATCGTCGACATGCTTCGAACGCTCAAGGACTTTCACCTTTTCCACATCACGCCAGAAAAGGCGATCTATGTCCGGGGGTTCGGCGAAGCCTTTACCTTGGAAGGACCAGAATTGAAAGGAATTCACTGGATCCGGGACAAGGGGCACAGGACGTGAACGATATTTTCGGGGCAGGCTTGATGAATGACAGGTAAATAACATATGCTAAACATCCTTTCCAACATCATTGCCTTCCCCTCATGGGCCTCCCGTTTTCTATCCTTCCATTACGCCGGCAGCTTCCCCTCCCTTCTTCTCTCATCGAGGTATTCGGCGTTGCAAGTGATCCTCGTCCCCTAGCCCTTCCTCTTTTCGCAAGCCGGGTCCCTGCAGGATTTCCATCGCCGGCGGATGACTACATCGATCAAAAACTCGATCTCAACACCCACCTGATCGAACATCCTGCCGCCACCTTCTTCACGCGCGTTTCGGGGCACTCCATGCGGGATGCCGGCATTCATGATGGCGATCTTCTCGTTGTCGATCGGGCACTGGAGCCTCAGGACGGCCGTATCGTGATCGCTGCCGTGAACGGGGAATTGACCGTCAAACGCCTCCGGATCCGCAAGGGCCAAGTCTGGCTGATGCCGGAACACCCCGATTACGCACCTCTTTCGATTACCGAAGGCCTGGACTGCGTCATCTGGGGCGTAGTCACCCGAGTCATCCATGCAGTCTGATCGACACTTCGTCCTGGTTGATGGCAACAACTTCTATGTCAGCTGCGAACGTCTGTTCAGACCCTCGCTCCGTCAACGCCCCGTCGTGGTCCTTTCGAACAACGATGGTTGCTGTGTGGCCCGATCCAATGAAGCCAAGGCCATGGGAATCCGGATGGGAACCCCCTACTTCCAGATCCGGCGCCCCTTTGAAAAAGCAGGCGGCATAGCACTGTCTTCGAACTACACGCTGTACGCGGATCTTTCGAGTCGCATGATGTCAGTCATCGGGCAGTATTCGGAACGTCAAGAAATCTACTCTATCGACGAGTCATTCCTTGAATGGGAGAGAAGTCGCCACATCAACCAGAATCAGATGGCGCGGGATCTGCGGCAACGTGTCGAACAATGGGTTGGCATTCCCGTTGGCGTTGGCATCGGCGAAACGAAGACCCTGGCCAAACTGGCCAATCGCCTCGCAAAAAAACATCCGGACTTCAAGGCGCAGGGCTACTGCAACCTGCCGGATGTTCCGATCGATCAGAGGCAACGCTATCTTGAAGAAACGCCGATCGATGAAGTCTGGGGCGTCGGACGTCGCTGGGCTCAACGACTCGAATCACTCGGCATTCGGACTGCACTGGACCTCAGCCTCACCGACCCGCGAAAAATCAGGGGGAGCTTCAACGTCATCCTGGAGCGAACAGTCCTTGAACTGCGCGGCATCGCCTGCCTTTCACTTGAGGAATGTCCACCACCACGCCAGCAGATCATCGCCTCTCGCAGCTTCGGCCAGCTGATCACCGATCCCGAAGCACTACGCCAGTCCGTCAGCATGCACGCAGCACGTGCCGCCGAAAAACTTCGGCAGGATGGCTCCATGGCCAGCCTCATGACCATTTTTCTACACACGCCGCCCTTCAACCAGGAAGAGCCTCAGTACCATCCGCATGTCACCCTTAGACTTCCATCTCCTACGCGAGATACGCTGGTCCTGACACAAACTGCCCTCCAGGGGCTTGAATACATTTACCGGGAAGGATTTCGTTTCCAGAAAGCGGGGGTCATGCTGGGCAACCTACAGCCTGAAGGCCCCTTGCAGAGCGACCTTTTTGCGCCAACTCTCCTGCAGAATCCACGTACGATACAAAGAGACAAA
>CAYFOC010000112.1:0-6050 GCA_964344615.1 uncultured Methylococcus sp. | reverse complement strand
ACGGCAAAACCAGAATTCGAAGAGGCCGCCCCGGTCGCCACCGATCGCGAAATCCTTCCATCCAGACCTGCAACAGTTCGAATGCCGGCTGCTCCCGGAAAAACCACGTTTCTCCGACCAGAACACGCGACTGGAGCGTCTCTTGTTCCTCTGCACTATCACGCCATATGCCAAGGTAATGATCGACATTCGGAAGGCTCAACTCGGCGATTCGCTGGTTGATCGCGCCTTGTAGCGCCCCAATCCCTATGGCATCCACATTGAGACCGGACACTGAATTCAGCCACGAGATAACTTCCCTCAATTCATTCACCTTCAGACCCTGGGGCCGAGAGTTGGAGAAGTTCCTCTGTCAAAAGCTTGCTCCAATTGGCGATCCGAACGAGAAACGGTCCAGAGCTGATGACCTCGGGAAATAGCCAATAGTCCCTTTCGTCAGTTACAGCATTCGGCAAGGCATCCACCGGCGCCAACTCAACGACTTCCAGTGCGTGCTCAACCATGAGCGCAAGACGAGATGGGTTTGCTGCAGAAGATTGAAGAAGAACCAGCCGGGTACTGATCAGGGGGCAAATCGGTTCAGCCCCTCTCAATACACTCACATCAATGACGGGGATGCGGCGCTCACGAAACCGCAGGAGCCCGGCGACACCTGGTCCCCCCCCAGACAGTGGCTCCAGAATAGGGACTGGCAGAATGACCTCAATATCCCTCAAGGAGATAGCAAAGCATTCTGATCCGACACGAAAAAGCAGATGATGCATGCGGGTCAGGTACCGAGGTCTGGCAAACGCTTGACCAACTCAATGCAGTTTCTTCCCGATTTCCGACAATAAGACTGCTTGTCCGTCATCACCCGCGCAAAATGAACGCCAAGCCCCCCGATTTCACGTTCTTTCACCTGTGACACGGTGTCAGGTTCTGGAAGCGTCAATGGATCAAAGGCCTTTCCATCGTCTTCAATGCGGATTTTGAGCGCTCTGTCGTCCTGATCAATGGCAATACTGATGGTTCCTTTTCGACCATCTGGGTAGCCGTAGGAAATGATGTTCTGGGCTAATTCCTCAAGGACAAGATCGACCTGAAAGCACAGTTCGTCTCCCCAACACTCCCTTGCCGCGAGACTTGTCACTGATTCTGCAATCAGAACCAAGCTAACCTGCTCGGCGGGCAGATGAAGACGCAGAACGGGCCGTCCTTGGGAAAACGGGGTTTGAGCCATGACGTAATTCGCTGAAAATTGCACGATGAGGACAGGGGGCGGCAAGCCCCTGAGGCGCCTTGCTAAACCAACCCTGACACAGGCCGATGATAGTATAGAATTTATCAAGCCGCGGATTAATCAGGCTGGCTCCTTTTGAGCCATTCTGCAACCCTACAACCCCATCAGCAGGATTAACTCATGTCATCGGATTCGGACCAGGTTCTGGATCAGCTTCTCAAAGGAATCAAAGGATTTCAGGAGCGCTATTACCGGATCGCGCCAGAACGCATGAAGGATTTGACTGAGCAGGGCCAGAATCCCAAAGTGCTGCTGATCGCCTGCAGCGATTCCAGGGTGGATCCCGCTCTTCTGACCGGCGCCGGTCCCGGCGACATTTTCGTCATCCGGAATGTAGCGAATCTGGTCCCCCCGTACCATCAGCCAGGTTTTGTCGACGGCGCCAGAGCCGCGATTGAATATGCCGTTCGGCACCTTGAAGTCAACCATATTGTCGTTCTGGGGCACGCCTGCTGTGGCGGAATCAAGGCGCTCCTGTCCGGACTGTCCGGCGAAGGGTTTAAAAGTGATTTCATCGAACGCTGGGTTTCGGTGGCCATCGATGGTTGCTCTCGCTACCTTTTGGATCCTGAGGGGAAAACAGAGATCACGAAAGACAAGCTTGCAAAAGTGGATCCTGAAACTCTGCTGGAATATCAAAACCTCACGGAGAGGGCTGCAATTCGAGGGTCGCTCGCCAACCTCAAAACGTACCCCTGGATTACCGAACGAATGGCCCAAGGGACCCTAAGCCTCCACGGCTGGTGGTTCGACCTCGAAACTGGTGACCTTTGGACAACGGACCCGGACAATACCTCTTTTCTTCCCGTCCTCGACTGACCTTCTTAACGCTAAGGGAACCGCGATGCTCTCGATCACTTCAGAAAAAAAAGGCGAAACACTGGTCATCACCCTGAACGGGCGAATCGATGCCAACTGCGCCAAGGAACTTGAAATTCAATGCCTGCAATGGATTGATGCAGGCGACAAACAGCTGGTCATGGATTTTAGTGAAGTCAACTTCATCAGCAGCGCAGGACTCCGGGTGATTCTCCTCGTCGCGAAGCGACTCGAGCCCATGGGGGGGCGGATTAAGCTGGCGGGTCTCAATGCCACCTTGATGGACGTCTTCGAAATCAGCGGCTTCAGCAAGCTGTTCGTGATCGTTCCTCACGTTCAAGACGCCCTTTAAGCATGGACAATATCAGCCCGCCCATCCCTTCCGGGTCTTGGTGGCGGGCAACGCCCATCAAGACAGGCCTTGCAGCGGCGCTGGTTATTGCCACGGGTCTGCTGATCGCCTGGCAATTCGAAAAAACCCAACCCACCATTCGGATCGGGCTATTGCATGCTCTGTCGGGGCCCATGGCAATCAGCGAGGGCCCCATGGTCGAGGCCGAACTGCTGGCCATTGACGAGCTGAATCAAAATGGCGGTGTCCTGGGTCGAAAAATTGAAGCGGTGATCGCAGACCACGCTTCAAATAACGAGGCTGCAATCCGAAGAGCTGAGCAGCTGCTCGACAAGGACAAAGTCGCCGCCATTATCGGATGCTGGACATCGGCCTGCCGAAAGAGTGTTCGACCGACGATAGAACGACACAATGCGCTCATGATCTACCCGATGGCCTTTGAGGGGCTGGAGCGTTCTCCCAACATCATCTACACCGGTGCGGCTCCCAATCAACAGGTCCTTCCTGCCGTTAATTGGGCACTGGAGAACCTTGGCTCACGGTTTTTTCTGGTGGGTTCGGATTACGTCTGGCCGCATGCCGTCAATGCCATCGTCCGGGACCATATTCGCGCCCTCGGGGGAACCGTGGTCGGTGAAAGCTATATTCCTTTCGGGAGCCTTGAGGCACAGGAAGCCATCAATGCCATCAAGGCAGCAAAACCGGACGTCATCCTCAGCACGGTGGCCGGGGAATCCAACCCAGCCTTCTACCAGGAGTTTCGTGCCGCAGGCCTGTCTCCACGCCAGTCCCCCATCATCTCCTTCTCGATCGCCGAAACGGAAATTCAGGGGCTACCCAGTGCTGACATCAATGGCCACTATGCGGCCTGGACCTATTTCCAAGCCATCAAGCGACCTTCCAACCAGGCCTTTGTAGAGCGCTTCCGCCAGAAATACGGGGAAAACCGCGTTGTCAGCGACGTCATGGAAACCTCCTATTTCAGCGTGCTCCTTTGGGCCCGCGCCGTCGAACAAAGCGAAACTGTGAACGCTGAAGCAGTGAATCAGGCCTTGCCCGGCATGAATCTGGATGCCCCTGAAGGGATTGTGACCATTGATCCAGCAACCAGACACACCTGGCGCTCGTTTCACATCGGACAAATCGAAGGCAACCAGACCATTCGCATCGTCTGGTCCGCCGATCACCCGATCAGGCCCACTCCCTTTCCCGCTTCAAGGTCCAGTGCTGAATGGGAGCATTTCCTGACGGGACTCTATAACGGCTGGGACAAACATTGGGTCAATCGACGGACCATGACCGTCACGGAGCCTCAGCCATGATTCGGTTGAAAGGCCTGATCCCTCTATTCCCTGAACGCAATCTGGCTAGCCGCCTGGTTTTCTGGTTCAGCATCCTCCTGATCGTTCCGATGCTGATCATCAGCATTGCCATCGACCGCGTTTCCAACAACGCCCTGCAGGACGATGTCTTGCAGAAGCTCAGCATGGTGGCTCGCGATAAGGCGAATTCGCTCGAAATCCTGGCCTATGACCGAACCCGAAGCGCCGCCATGATCGGGCGCATTGAACGGATAGGAACTGCCGCAACGATCCTCACCAATCCGAAATCATCCGAAAAGGAACGGGCACAGGAAATCGAGAGGATTGATCGCATCGGCAATCTCTTTGCCTCGAACATGGGCTTTCAAAACATCATCGTGGTGTGCCCCAAAGGGAATGTCCTTTACCAGAGCAGTAATTGGCTGGATCTCGGCACGAATCTTTTCAGCGGCCCTCTCAAGGACACGGCGCTGGGTCTTCTGGCCCACCGCTCCATGACACTCCTCGAGCCGGAAATTTCAGATTTCGAAGTCTACCCCGGTAGCGAATATCCCCAAGGATTCGTGTCATCTCCCATCATCACCGAGGACGGGACCCGAGCGGGTCTCCTGTTGCTCCAAATCAACAGCAAGGAGATCTCGGACATCCTGACCAACTACACAGGTTTGGGCAGAACAGGAAACGTGGTTGTCGGTGCGCTCCACGATGAAAGTATCGATGTTGTTGCTCCCATCCGCGGAAGACCCGATGCCGCCTTCAAACTGAATGTTCGGGTCGGCGCACCCTATGGCTTCGACATCCAGAACGCTGTCATTGGCAATATCGGTGGCGCTCGAGGCAAAAGCGTTCTTAAAAGCGATGTTCTTTCATCCTGGGTCTATGTCCCCTCTTTCCGCTGGGGCATTGCCGTTCAGCAGGACTATAGCGAAGCCATGGAAATGGTGGGTGATCAACGCATTGCACTGTTTGCAGCCCTGGCCGCCATTCTGACTCCCATTCTACTGATTGCCCTGATGGTGGCCCGCTCGATCTCAGGACCGATTCGAACGGCCGTCCGGGCTGCAGAGCAGGTAGCCGCGGGAGACTTGTCTGCCGACCTTTATGCCTCGGGGAGTGATGAAACGAGCAAGCTCATCAACGCTCTGGGCAAGATGGTCAGTGACCTCAACTCACTGATCAGTCAGGTACAACGTTCTACGATTGACCTGGTCACGACCGCCAACAGTCTCAGCGCCATGACCCGGACCCAAAGCGATGAAATCAAGAATCTGGGCACAACCACAACGGAAATTGCAGCTGCGACCCAACAGATCTCGGCGACCTCGGAAGAACTCCTTCAACGCATGTCGCGCATCAGCACCGTCACTGACCATACGCAAGAACTCGCCAATTCTGGCCAGAGCGCCATTGGCACGATGGAAGCCACCATGCGAGGGCTCTCCGATGCGACCCACTTCATTTCCAACCGATTCGCTCAAATCACGCAAAAAACCAACATCATCGGCTCGGTGACGACAACCATCACCAAAATTGCAGATCAGACTAACCTGCTTTCACTGAATGCCTCCATCGAAGCTGAAAAGGCCGGTGAATATGGCGTTGGCTTTGCCGTTCTGGCCCGCGAGATCCGGCGCTTGGCCGATCAAACCGCGGTAGCCACATTGGACATTGAACGCATGATCCGCGAAATGCAGGACTCGGTCAGTGGCGGCGTAATGGAAATGGACAAATTTTCTGAACAGGTCGACCGCAGCGTGACCGATACCCATCTCATCGGCGAGCGGTTCGGGAACATCATCCAGCAGGTCCAAAATCTGCTTCCACAATTCGAAGCCGTTCATGAAGGCATGCGATCGCAATCGACCGGTGCCCGTGAAATCAGAGATTCCATGGTGAATCTCAATGAGAGCGTCAGAGTCTCGGCGGAGTCGCTCGAAGAAACTCGCGCGGCAACACACCGACTGGAATCGGCTATTGATGAACTCCGCTCAGAAATCTCCGCTTTCCGGCTCGGCTAGCTCGGAAAGAGTTAGAGGGAAGCGGTTTCCCATCACCAGACATCCGGGCACAGGATAAGGTGACACCCCGACTGAAGTGTTGGGTAAAATCCTTCCAAGTCGGCCCGCCTTTGCACCCCATGATGGAGCAGAGTCCGAATCAGGCCTTGCAAGCTGACCAATCCTCCCCGTCCTGACGGGCGAAGCATCTCGCGAATAAACTGATGAAACAAAAAACCGGTGTTCTTCTGATTCAGTTGGGTACGCCCGACAGCCCC
>CAYFOC010000111.1:0-6199 GCA_964344615.1 uncultured Methylococcus sp. | reverse complement strand
CGACCTTTTTGCGCCAACTCTCCTGCAGAATCCACGTACGATACAAAGAGACAAACTGCTGGCCACCATGGACCGCATTAACCGAGAGATGGGCCGGGAAACCCTTTGGACCGCCTCCCAGGGGCTGACCGAACTGGAACAGGCCTCATCTAACTGGCGCATGAATCGAGGCAACCTGTCACCGGCCTACACCACCCGTTGGAGCGATCTTCCGAGAGTACACGCCAACTAAAGTGACTTCGCGAAGGAAAGCAGGTGAAATGCACACAAAATGGAACCGAAGGAAATTTGCATGCTCACGCGTCACAGGCCAATCGCTCGCACAGGACTTATTGCACTGAGTCTCCTAGTGCTGGGAGGGTGCGCTACTCATGGCGTTTCACAAACGGATCTTGATGCCGCCTGGTCCGGTGTCGCCCTTCCTGGGACCCATGCAGAGGGAAAAGGAGCAGGATCGGGGGATGTGGTCACACCGGTCGGCGTCATCCCCGCGCAGCAGATCCGTTCAACCCATGCGCTGCTGCCGGAGGGGGTCAAAGATCCTGAAGGATGGTCCAAAGACATCATGACGACCTTTCAGGCGCTCAAGATTACTCCGACACGAGAAAATCTCTGCGCGGCCATTGCAGTGATCGCCCAGGAATCCTCTTTTCAGGCTGAACCGGTTGTCGCAGGACTCCCCCGCATTGTTCAGAGCGAACTCGAGAAACGGCGCGATCAGTACCACATCCCGAACGCCGTACTTGAGGGCGCCTTGGCAATCAAGTCCCCCAACGGGAAGACCTATCGGGAGCGCATCCGGGCACTGCGGACAGAAAATGATCTCAATCGCCTCTATGACGACATGATTTCAGAACTCCCGCTCGGAAAGACGCTTCTGGGCAACCGAAACCCCGTCAAGACCGGAGGGCCCATGCAGGTGAGCCTGGTCTATGCCGGACAGAAAATGAAGACGTCACCCTACCCTTATCCCGATGCGGGCCCCCTTCGCACGGAGGTTTTCAGTCGACGCGGTGGACTCTACTTCGGGATCGGCTATCTCCTCGATTACCCCGCCCCCTATGACCAGATGCTGTACCGGTTCGCCGATTACAACGCCGGTCATTTTGCAAGCAGAAACGCAGGGCTCCAAAAGACCATAGCAGCACTGACCGATCAGTCCCTGTCGATGGACGGCGACCTGCTTCGCTATGAGGGCGAAAGGCCCTCCAGCACCCCTAGCGAAACCTTGAATGCCGTGCTCTCGATCAAGGATCTGATCGGCGTTAACGAGGACACGGTGCGGGAGGATCTGAGCCGAGAAAAAACACCTGACCTTGAGCAGACCATGACCTGGAAAGGCATCCGAGACCTGGCGAAGCTTCGGGGCAAGCCGCTACCGAAAGCGCAGCTTCCCGAGATCCGCCTGATCAGCCCAAAGATCACCAGTGGCCTGACCACTGGAGGCTTTGCCCGCAAGGTCGATGCACGCTACGGGCAATGCCTCGGTCGATCAGGAAATTGAACGGTTTAGCTTAGATGTCAATGCTGTCGTTGTTGTCATCGTAAGCATCCCAACTGTCATCGCCTGAGACATCCGAAAAGCCGGCATCGGCATCATCACGGTAGGCGGTGTCCGCCGAGTGGGGTGGCTGTGCGCCATCACCATAATATTCATTGATGGTGACGTTCTCGGGCGCGTTGTGGCCCATGTAACCCGTATCAGAGAATCCACCATAGCCGGCATGATGCCCCATGAGGCTCTCGATGCCCTGAAAAAGAAACGCACCGGCGGCAACACCTGCCGCCGTCGTTGCAGCCGTTCCAAGGAAACTCCCGAAGGCAGATGGCGCTGCTACCGTGCCGGCGCCAGAAGGCTGCGCGTAAGGCTGTGACGACACCAATGGCGTAGATCGCGCAGCGGGCGCGGCCCATGGATTATTTCCGAGAAAACCACCGGCCCCATGACCTTCCTTGCGAGCCTCTGAGAGCTCTCGCTGAAGTGCAGCAATCTGGGCCTTGGCACCGTTCAACGCCTGCTCCTGCAGCAAGGCCTTTTGGGTCAAAAGATAGAGTGCGTCAGGCTGAACATCGCCGGCAGCTTGGATAAGGGATGCAGCTTCCGCATCCTTGTTAATAGACTGGATACTTTTCAATTGATCCAGGAAATCCGTCAGCAATCGTTTTTCTTCAATATTCATAAGTTTTTCTGATGGAATCGATTAGATATTCAGACGGGAGGTATTGGGGATCGTTTTGGTGTTTTTCAACCCCCGCCAGCCGCGGTCTGTGGTGGTTAGAAACCTATTTCGCCTTTTCATTGTTAACTATTAGGCTACAGAGTGAATAATCCAAAATGGATCGGGTTCTGATAGATTACACCTCAGGTTTACTACACAAGAGGTAATTTGATGGAAATCTTCATTCTGAGTGCTGTTATCGTCGCTGCGGTTGCAACCGTTGATGTCAAGAACCCCACCCAACGCAAAAAGGGAACCAATGACTAAGTCCAAATCTTCGTTTTCCCCTCTCTCCTCTTAGAAAGCCCCGTCCTACGGGGCTTTTTTTTGCCTTGGCGGAAGCTTCACCGCTGCCTTAGACTCTCGGTTCGAACTTCGTTCACCGTGACGTTTTACAGCCCACCAACATGCCCGACTCTCGGATCATCCTTCTTGAAGTCCCGTTCGCCGAAAAAGACATCGCCAAACAGTTAGGGGCTCGCTGGAATCCAGCCTTACGGAAATGGTATGTCCCCGAAGGCGTCGACCCCAGCCCATTTGGCGCGTGGAGACCTGAATCAACGGATTTGATCAGCCCGGAAGATCCCGCGGCAACCTCGCCGGAACCCCAAGGTGACACCCCCGGCATTACGCTCACGGCCTATCTTCAGCAGGTCAATCTGGCCCTTTCTCGCGGCGTCCCAAGATCTCAATGGGTCAGAGTTGAAATCAGTCACTTGAAACGAACGGCAGGGGGGCACCTTCAGCTTGAACTGGTGGAGCATGACAGCCAAGGGCAATTATCAGCACGTCTTGCCGCCTTTCTCTGGCTGCAGAAGGCTGAAAAGGTCGTAGAGCGCTTTGAACGGGAAACCGGAGCAAGATTTGAAGGCGGCATCAAGGCGCTGATACAACTCTCGGTTGACCATAGCCCAACGTATGGCCTGCGCGCCCTGGTCGAAGATATCGACCCTTCCTATACATTGGGTGACATTGCCAGAAAGCTCGAAGCGATTCGGAAAAGTCTGATCGACCAGCAGGTCTTCCACCTGAACAAAAGTCTGACCTCACCTGCGGAATTCACACATGTGGCGGTCATCAGCCCGAAAGATGCTGCAGGACTTGGTGACTTTCGGGAAGATGCGGATCGGCTCGAAGCGCACGGCGTCTGTCAGTTCACCTATTACACCGCCGTATTTCAGGGACCTGATGCGGCCTCCAGCATCCGCTCCGCCCTCCGAGACTTTGAGCGGGATGTCACAAGCGGAGCAAGCATTGATGCACTCTGCATCATCAGAGGCGGCGGCTCCGTGACAGATCTTTACTGGCTGAATGACCGCGATCTGGCAGAAGCCGTATGCCGCATCCAAATCCCGGTTCTCACAGGCATCGGGCACGAAAAGGACAACACCATCCTGGACGAGGTCGCGAATATCCGCTTCGATACGCCTTCCAAAGTCATCGGGCATATTGCAGGGACCCTCTATGCCAATGCGGGTGAAGCGATTCAAAATGTCCTGATGATTCTGAGGCTCTCCGATGCACTCCTAAAAAGTGCCGAAGCCGAGGTCGAACAGCGCCGTATCGAAATCCTTGCGGAAATCCGACATGCCATCACCACGAGCGAGCATGCGCTGGAAAGAACCTGGTCCAGCATCCGGGAAAATAGTCAGGAAGGTCTTCAGGCCAGTCTTTATTTGCTGGATCGTCTGATCGATGCCATTCGGACGACGGCTCAGGCGCAGATTCAGAATCAGGAATCCGAGGTTGAACTCCAGCTTCAGCGCTGTCTCGAATTTGCCGGCCTGCGCCTGGATGAAGCGGGCCATGAGATTGAAGCCCTGGCCCGAGAAATCCTTGGCGTTGGGCCTGATGCCACCCTAAAACGTGGATTTGCAATGGTGCGAAGCCCCACAGGGAAACCCCTTACATCCCGGCGCGAGGCCATTCAGGAAAAAAGACTCGCGTTGGAATTCCACGATGGCGTCCTTGGCGTCATCCCTGACACTCCCAAATAACCATGAGCAACGACACTGAAACCTACAAGACACACTACGCAATCCTGAAGGACGTAGCCGAAACCCTCCGGAATCAGAAGGAACCTGACATTGATGCTCTGATCCCCATGGTGGACAAGGCCTTGGCCTCCTACAAGATCTGCAAGGACCGCCTGACTGCCGTCAAGGCTGCATTTGGCGAACGACTTCCCGAAGGAATGCCGGAATAGCGCCCATGTTTTCGCGATTCCTTTTCACGTGTCTTTTAGGGGCCCTTCTCGCTCTGACGCAGGTAGCCTTGGGAGCAGAGATCCTGAGAGGAAAAGTCGTTGGCATCGCCGATGGCGATACCCTGACGCTTCTCTCGCCCGGGAATCTCCAGACCCGAATTCGCCTGTTCCAGATTGATGCCCCGGAAAAATCTCAAGCGTACGGACAGAACGCCAAGGCTTCACTCTCGGAACTCGTCTTTGGTCGAACCATTGACGTGAAGGTCGAAACGCACGATCGCTATGGCCGAACCGTTGGAACCCTTCTTCTGGAGGGAAACGACATCAACCTCGAACAGGTCAGGCGAGGAATGGCGTGGGTCTACCGACAGTACGCAAAAGATCCCGCCTACTTCAAGGCAGAGGAACAAGCCCGGCAAAACCATGTGGGACTCTGGTCCGAGAATGAACCCATGCCACCCTGGGTTTTTCGACACGGTGAAAAGGAATCTAGATCTGGTCCGCAGACATCTAGCACCATTGAGCCCACTTTGGCGAACGATGCGTGCGATCCCCATCGACGTTGTCGCTCTATCCAAACCTGTGAAGAAGCCATGGCCATCCTAAGCCGTTGCGGCCCTGGACTCTTGGATGGCGATCATGATGGCATTCCCTGCGAATCGCTTTGCAAACGACACCATCGTTGAACTTTTCACCAGAAACTTCATCAAAAGAGACGTTGAAGAAGAACATCTCTCTCTGTTTTATGAAACCCGGCCCCATGGCCGGGTTTTTTTGCGCCCTTGATAAAGTATTCAGCTTTTATCGGAACAGGACCACCCGTAGACGCCTCTATGGATGAAGCGTCTGATCGCTCCTAAAAAGAGATTCATTATTTCAATAACCGTGGTTATTTCCCTGGGAACCTTGCGATATCGTGAGCGACTAAGAGAGCATCCTTTTTATCTGAAAAAGGATGCTGGATTGAGCGAAAAGGAGCTCACAGATGAATCAAAGAGTACAAATTTCTGAAGCTGATGTCCTCAAAGCGGGTAGCGTAGATGTCTGGATTCACCGCCAGTTCATGGAAGGGTGCGATGAGGTCTGTTTCACCTACCGAAGAGAGGTGGAGCACCTGAGAGAACTTGCCATAGAGCTCCAGCAACTCCCCTCTGAAGAGCGCCGACAACACGCCAGCACACTCAAGAAATGGCGCAGGATCGAGGAACTCGAGAATGCACGTCTGAAGGTTATTTAAAGTTCATTTACCAGGGGCCTTAGGGCCCCTTGCCCCCCCCTGCCTCCTCGTCTTCCATAGACCAAGGATCTGTCACTTTCGATTTCTGGGCTTATACTCCTCGCAAACCAATAGCCCCATAAAGGCTGAGGTATTTCGCTTTTTCGTGAAGCCCTCATATTCAGCGTGCACCATGACTCAATTGACCCCGATTAATGCTTACGGCCCGGCTCGATCCACGATTGCGGCAACCCCGCTTGAGCGGGATGAACTCCATCAGATCCACGCCTTTTGGCGCGCCTGTAATTATCTGGCGCTTGGCATGATCTATCTTCAGGACAACTCGCTCCTGAAAGAACCCTTGAAGCCTGAACACATCAAGAATCGGCTTTTAGGTCACTGGGGCGCGAGCCCTGGCCTTTCTTTCGTCTACACGCACCTCACGCGGGCGATTCGGCAAAAGGATCTCGACATGATCTTCCTCGCAGGCCCCGGGCATGGTGCACCCGGGGTGCTCGGCCCCGTCTACCTTGAGGGCAGTTATTCAGATATCTACCC
>CAYFOC010000110.1:0-6265 GCA_964344615.1 uncultured Methylococcus sp. | reverse complement strand
TCATGGCCACATCGATCGGAATCGCAAAGGACAGCCCCATGAAGCCGCCGGTACGACTGTAAATCTGGGAATTCACACCCACGACTTCACCGTTCAGATTAAACAGTGGCCCACCAGAATTACCCGGATTGATGGCGACATCGGTCTGGATGAAAGGAACGTAGTTATCGCTCGGGAGACTTCTCCCTTTGGCGCTGACAATACCGGCCGTTGCCGAATGATCAAAACCAAACGGCGAGCCGATAGCCAGGACCCATTCGCCGACTTTCAGAGATTCGGAATTACCCAGCTTCACTACCGGAAGATTAGTGGCCTCAAGCTTGATCAGCGCAATATCGCTGCGCTTATCGGATCCGATAATCTTGGCGGTCAGTTCCCGTCGATCCTGAAGGCGAACAACAACCTCGTCGGCATCCTTGATGACGTGGTGATTCGTAATGACATAACCATCGGACGAAATAATGAATCCGGATCCCAAGGACATGGATTCCGCCGGCGGTTCACCGCCTGGTGCCTGCTGCAGCCCTGGCGGCAATCCCGGAATCTGGGGCCCGCCCTCTCCGAAATATCGCTTCAAAAAATCATCGAAGGGAACACCCTCAGGGCCTTCAGGCCCTTCAGCCTGCTGCTCCTGTTCAGTCGAATGTGCAACCTTCTGGGTCGTGCTGATATTGACGACAGCAGCGTTGTTGCTTTCGACAAGCCCGGTGAAATCAGGCAACTGGGCGAAAGCAGATTGCCAGAACAAAGCGAACAGAAACGCGAAAACGGAAGCGCGTCGGGCAAAAGACATGGGGAGCTCCAAGGGCGGTCAGACCGCTAATGATAAAGAAAACGCCGAACAAAGGCTCGCTAGCCTGCGAACCCGCCAGGAATATCTTTAATATCAGGTCACTACAGAATGTCGAGAATTCGACAATATCGCTTAATGTGCGATTTTCTCGCCAAGACCCTTGGCAATAAGCTCTACCGTCCGCAGCGGAACTTCGCCCATGACGGTGACCAGCTGGCCCTTGAGGTCAATGACGTCAGCGTTGACGGAACCCATTCTCCTGAGTCCCTGAGGCTGCCGACCCTCTCGGGGTTCGATGTAGATGGAAACGGCGGAAAATCCGTCACTCAGCAGAATTTGCTCGACGGTTGCCATGGATGGGGGCTTTCTCAGCGTCCCGTAGGACACGATCTGGAATCCTTCCGGCACATTAGCCAATGTCCAGCGAAGGTCCCTGAGGGGCAGTGATTCTCGGTGACTAATCTGAACCTTAGGATGCAATGGCTTCAACGTAGGCTCAAGTTCCCGTGAGGAAACCGCTTCTTTGGTATTGATGGAGGTAAAAACCATCTGCTCGACCGATTGGCCGTCCTCATTGAGGACATCAAGCTTCAGGGGCAGCCGCGTGGAGGTATCAATCCAAAGAATTCTTCCATATCTGAACCCGTCGAGCGGTTCCAACGCCACGACCTGAGTTTGCAGACCGGCCACATATTCGCGTCCCATCAAGGTGATTCGATACACCTTTTCAAGTACGGAAGGGTCATCCGGCAGTGCGACAAGCAGTGATTGTTCTGAAGGCCGCGTTTCAACCACAACATCTTGAGAATCCTGTGCATAGCGACTAATGCTGCTGCCACTACGAACAACCTCTCGAAGAGGGCTGTTCATCGAAACAAGACGTTCCTTTTCGATGCCATCCACACGGCAGTGAAAAAGCTTAAAACTGTCAACTTGCTGGTCTTTGATATAAGAAACATTGCCCTGATAGTTCAGGTTGCTGACCGCCTTTCGCATCGACTTGAGCCACTCGATGCCACTCTGGCTTTTCTCCTCCGCACAAGCCCCGCTCTGAATAAGGAGAGGGGCCAGAAGTACGGCCAGAAGGACCGAGCGTAAGTAATGCATATTGTTCGTTATCCCGCGAATCAATGTCTCTGACCGCCGCTGACGAGCCTGACGGATGACATGAGGCCCTGCGATCCGGAGAGATAGGCCGATTCATTGTGCATGTTGATGTAGTCGCGAAGATCCGGTTCCATCGACGCCTTGGTGGCTGGAGTCGAGAGATTGACGCCAGCCAAGATTTCACCCGCATGATCAGGGGAATAGTGGTTGACTGATCGTACGACCAGGATAGCCAAAACAGCCATGGATGCAGCCAAGGCAAACGTGGTCACCCGCTCGCGGAATTGCTGCTTGGCAGCCCGAGGCGCAAAGGCGACCGGCTCAAGATCGATAGCTTGCCTCACCCTTTTGGCAAAATCCAAATCCGGAAGTGCCCCTGTTTCGGCGCGCATGGCCATTCTTGCCGCTTGGTAACGTCGATACTTTGCATTGAGCGTGGGGTCAGCACTGAGATCGTTCAAGAGTCTGCCAGCACTCCGATCATCGAGCGCATCATCGATAAACGCACTCAGCTGTTCTGATTTATCTTCGCTGGTCATAAAAATCACCCTAACAATGGTTCAAGTCTTTTATCAATCGCTTCACGGGCACGAAAAATTCGGGATCGCACGGTTCCCACGGGGCATCCCATGACCTGCGCAATCTCGTCATAGCTCAGCCCGTCAAACTCTCTAAGAGTTATCGCAGAACGGAGTTCTTCCGGCAGGTTGTTCAGCGTGTCCTGAATGACCACCGCAATTTCATCCGTCAGCAAATGGCTTTCAGGCGTCTCATAACTCCTTAGACGCCCTCCACCCTCAAATTGTTCCGCATCATCAATATCAATTTCATCGTCCGTAGGACGCCGGCTCCTCATCGTCAGATGGTTCTTGGCCGTATTTATGGCAATGCGGTATAGCCATGTATAGAACGCACTTTCCCCGCGAAATCCAGGGATTGCCCTGTAGGCCTTGATGAAAGCCTCTTGAGCAACGTCCATAGCCTCATGGTGATCCTTGACGTATCGGTGGATCAGTTGAGCAATCTTGTGCTGATACTTAATGACAAGCGCATCAAATGCTTTCTTGTCACCCCGCTGCACGCGTCTGACCAACTCTTCGTCGAGCACTTCACCCATCTGGGCACAATCCTTAAATTCGTCAGCTCCATGCTGGACACACTGTCCGGCTGGGCTGTTGTTTTTTAATTGTCCGGGCACTACAACCCCGACGGATTTCAGGTTTTTCAGTCCATGCCTTCATGGAACTCTAACCAACCCGCAGGAGTATGCCAGACTCTCCCCCATTACAAAGGTTATGACAACCGAAGTTCAGAATTTATCCCGTTCAGGCAAAATAATTCCTCCCATTCCTCAGAATCCTGTTTTGCAGTAGCATCCCACGCATGCTCCAAAGCACTCCCAGCACCATTCATCCCTCCATCGACGACTGCTTCGACGTCCTGATTATCGGGAGCGGCGCTGCGGGTCTCAGCCTTGCGCTCAGGCTGGCCGATCACGCCAAGATCGCTGTCCTCTCGAAAACAGCCCTCGCCGAGTCCAATACGCTCTATGCGCAAGGCGGCATTTCCGCCGTTCTGGATGAGGAAGACTCGATTGAGTCCCACATCGAGGATACGCTCTCAGCAGGTGCGGGTTTGTGCGACCCTGACATTGTCAGACTCGTCGTCTCGCAAGGCAAAGACTGTATCGACTGGTTATTGGAACGTGGCGTTCCATTTACGGAGGTTCCCTCCGAGCACGGCAGCCCTCAGCTACACCTCACGAGGGAGGGAGGCCATACGCACCGTCGCGTGGTTCATGCCGCTGATGCAACGGGGCGAGCTATCGAGACATCCCTTGAACATCATGCCCGCCACCACCCCAATATCTCGATTTTCGAATACTGCAACGCCATCGACTTGATTACGGGGTCGAAGCTCGGCCTCAACCATCCGGGGGTTGCCGGGGCCTACGTCCTCAATGGAAACACCCAACAGGTGGAAACATTCCGTGCGCGTACCGTCGTCGTCGCCTCGGGAGGCGCCAGCAAGGTCTATCTCTACACCAGCAATCCAGACATTGCGACGGGCGATGGCATCGCCATGGCCTGGAGGGCGGGTGCCAACGTTGCCAACATGGAATTCATCCAATTCCACCCCACCTGTCTGTACCATCCCCACGCCCGTTCGTTTCTCATTTCTGAGGCCGTGCGCGGTGAAGGAGGGAGACTGTTGCTCCGAGACGGCAGTCCATTCATGCAGCATTTTGATGATCGTGCCGAACTTGCGCCCCGCGACATCGTCGCCAGAGCCATTGATCACGAAATGAAACGGCTGGGTGTCGACTGCGTTTATCTGGATATCTCGCACCGGAGCCCTGAATTCATTCGGGATCACTTTCCGACCATTTATGCCCGTTGCCTGGAATTGGGCATCGACATGACGCAAGAGCCCATTCCCGTGGTACCGGCCGCCCATTACACCTGCGGCGGGATTTTGACTGACCATCATGCCTGCACCAATATTCCAGGCCTGCTCGCGATTGGCGAAGCCGCCTGCACCGGCCTGCATGGCGCCAACCGGATGGCGAGCAACTCCTTGCTTGAGTGTCTGGTCTTTGCCAAAAGAGCGTCTGAGTGGATCTTGACGCATCTGGATCAGCGCCCCATGCCTCCCCCACTCCCGGACTGGGATGAATCAAAAGTCACCGATTCTGATGAAGAGGTCGTGGTCTCGCACAACTGGGATGAGATTCGACGCTTTATGTGGGATTACGTCGGCATTGTCAGGACAGACAAACGCCTTGAGCGCGCATTGCACCGGGTTGAACTCCTGAAGAAGGAGATTGCGGATTACTACGGCAACTTCCGTGTCACCAATGACCTCCTTGAACTCCGGAACCTCGCCATCGTGGCTGAACTGATCATCCGATCAGCCCTGCTTCGAAAGGAAAGTCGCGGTCTTCACTTCACTCTGGATTACCCCGACCTGGATTCATCCTCCCCGAAAAACACAATCCTCCACCCACGAAACGCCCCGTGAAGGCCATAGGCATTTTGAATCCCGGGCCCGAATCAACGCTTTGCATCGAGGAACGCCCGATACCTGCGCCTGCACAAGGCGAAATCCTGATCAAAGTCGCAGCGATCGGTGTCAACCGTGGCGATCTCCTTCAGCGAGAAGGTCACTACCCGCCCCCTCCAGGTGCTTCAGATCTGCTAGGACTTGAAGTGGCCGGGGAAGTGGTCGCCCTAGGACCTGAAACCCAAGAGTTCTCACCGGGTGATCGCGTGTGCGCCCTACTCCCTGCTGGAGGCTACGCCGAATATGTCACCGCACCGAAGGGACTTTGCTTCGCCGTTCCCACTCATCTCGATTTCGCAGAAGCCGCCAGCCTCCCTGAAGCGCTATTCACGGTCTGGGATAATGTCTTTATTCGGGGGAGACTGTCCCCGGGCGAAACCCTCCTGATTCAGGGAGGGACCAGTGGGATCGGCATGATGGCCATTCCACTCGCCCTGGAGTTTGGGGCCAAGGTGATCGCCACTGCAGGATCCGATGAAAAATGCCGGGCACTCAGAAATATAGGGGCCCTCCCGATTAACTACAAAACGGAAGATTTCAAGGTCCGGGCGCTTGAACTGACAGGGGGCCAAGGCGTTGACGCCATCCTGGACCTTATCGGAGGTCCTTATCTGACATCCCACCTCAGCCTACTGAAGACTGAGGGCCGTCTGGTCCTGATCGCCGTTCAAGGGGGCTATCGTTCAGACCTCAATCTGCTTTCGATCCTGAGCAAGCGCCTTACACTGACCGGATCCACGCTCCGATCACGGTCGCTTGAGCAAAAGATTGCTTTGGCCGAGGCCATACGGGAGAAAGTCTGGCCCTTGATTGCCTCGGGAAAGATCAGACCCTGCATTGGGCGTCGCTTTGCCTTTCATCAGGCCGAAGAGGCCCATGCCCTGATGCGATCCAGCCAACATATCGGCAAAATCATTCTGGAGACCTGCGCGTGAATCGCCTGATTGCAAGATCACTCCTCACCTCCCTTCTCACCGCATCACCTATGGGGCATGCGGACCTGGCCATCGGTCTTGAGGCGGCCGCAAAACAGGATTGGCGAACAGCGTATCGGGAGTTTCAAACTTCCGCTGTCAACGGCAACGCGAATGCAGAAATCAATCTTGGAAATCTCTATATGAGAGGTCTCGGGGTCGAGCAGAGCTACGAGCAAGCTCGCCATTGGTATGAAAAGGCAGCCCTGCAGGGCAACCCAATTGGGGAAGCAAAGCTTGGCCTGCTTTACTACTATGGTCTTGGCGTTGAGGAAAACCGTCGATTAGCCGCTGAATGGTTTCAAAAGGCTGCCGATCAGGGAGATGC
>CAYFOC010000109.1:0-6273 GCA_964344615.1 uncultured Methylococcus sp. | reverse complement strand
CGTCGTTCGAGTTCGAGAATGCCGGTTTCAAGTTTCGCATCCATGACCACGACATTGCCCATGGAGAGAATGATCCGTTGAAGTTCGGGGATTCTCGTACCACTGGTTGAGACGATGTAGACCGGCTGAATATAAAGCACGGATTTTCCGACCGGGAGCACAATGATCCTTCCCCGAAGAACGCGTGAACCTCTCTGATCCCACAGGGTGAGCTGGCGAGCAATTTCGGGGTCCTGATCGATCAGGGCATTCACCTGAGCCGGACCGTCTACCTGTGCTTCGCGATTGAAGCGATAGATCACGATTTGCCGATTGATTCCGTAGGGAAGACTGGGGTCAAGCCCGTCATCAAAATTACTGGCTACAGCCAGAACGCTCAGATTGCTCCGGCCGACCGGAGTCATGGGTTCAATCATCATGAAGTTATGCCGGTCATCGGCATAGCCTTCGAGTGAGGTCATCAGGTAATAGGGCTTCACATTGGCATCATTGACCTTTGAGAAATCCCAGGTTTCCGCCTGCTCATAGAACAGTTCGGGCTGCGTCTGATGATATCGGGCGTAGATCTTCATCTGATGATTGAAGAAATCCTTGGGATATCGAAGGTGAGTCTTCAGGGTGGGAGGCATCGTTGAGATGTCTTTGAACAAGCCTGGATAGGCATTGCGGTAGCCCTGGATGATTGGATCCGACGTGTCGCTGATGTAGTAATCAACGTGACCATCATAGGCATCGATCACGATCTTGACCGAATTTCGAATGTAGTTGAAGTGCTGTTCGTGCTCATCATGGTTGAATCGACCCGAAATACGCTTCGAAACGGGGTACCAGTCTGAAACGGTATAGGCATCAATCACCCAATAATTTCGGGTAGGCGTGACCACGAGATAGGGGTCATGATCCAGTTTTAGGAAGGGAGTCAGCGTCTGGACGCGGTCAATGATGTTGCGATGAAAGAGAGCGTGGCTATCCCCGGTGATGGAAAGGGAGAAGAAGAGTCGCTCTTCCCGGAAGTAGATCGCAAAGAACAACTTACGTAACAAGGAGTTGATCGGAACCCCACCCGAACCGCTGTAGCTGAAGCTTGAAAGCTCATCCACGCTGGGAATTCCGACGACCTTAAGACTATTGGGGACGATGGCGTACTGGAGGTCTTCCTCGCCATAGTAAAGATCTGGGCGGTTGGATGCCGCGAACCCACTACTTGCCTCCATGGTGAGGTCCTGGAGATACCAGCGCATGGGGGTCTGGCCGTCTTGTGAAGCTGGGACTGCAACGGCGCCATACCCGTGGGTAAAGCGGAGATGTGTGTTTTCCCAGTTTTGCGCTTCCTTCGGAAGTCTTCGAATATTGAGTTCTCGTGCCGCCAGATTGATTTGCTCGATGCGGCCGTTCACCGGGTATCGATCCACATCTACGTCAGAGAATTGATAGTAGGGTCGGATGCCCTGAAGTTGCTGGAAGCCATCGTAGAGCAATTCAGGATCCCAGACAGGAATGTTATAGAGATGCGTTCTGAGTTCAGGATCCAGAACGTCTTCATCGGGAATGCCAGGCGTCACATCGATGTTGGTGATGTGGGTCAGATCGAAGCCTCTCAGCGTCGAGTCGATGTTAGCCCGCATGTGATCCATTTCGGTGGTCACCGGGTTGGGGTTCACAATGAATCGGTTCACCGCTTCGGGGATGGAATGGATATGTCTGAAGCCCACGCTGAGAACGAAGAGCGTGCCTAGAATCGCGAGGTTCCGGCCTCCACGACGACGATGAAGGAACCAAAGTGCCGCAAAGGTGGTGGCGACGAGGCTGACGACCGATACCCAGATCAAAGGCAGAAAATAATCCGTTTCAATCAACCCTGGGCCGAAAAACTGAGGCTCGTTCTCCTCGGTGTACAGCAACTGGAACCGCTCAAGAGAAAAGCCCCAGGCCAGAATGAGTGCGATGACGATGATCATCCCGCTCAGATGGATCTTTGCTCCAATCGGCCAATGGCCAATGTGGCCCGCGGTGAGTCGGTGCTCAATGGCGTAGAGAACCGTCAGGGCTGCCATCAGCACGAGGGCTGCGTTGAGAAGTTCTTGCTGAATAAGTTGGTAGATCGGAAAGGAGAAGAGGTAAAAGCTGACGTCATGCGCAAAAAAGAAGTCCTTGACCCCGGATTCGGGTCCAAACACAAAGAGCAGAGCTTGTTGCCAGTCATTGTAGAAGGGAGCGGCAATTGCAATGGACATCAAGGCGGAAAGCGGGATATAGACCCGCATGGAGCCTGTCTGGAAGTGCCGGATCAGGCGCTTTCGGCGGTTGAATTCGCGCGCGGTGATGCGGCCCATTTCCTCAAGATCAATGCCAAGGTAGCGTGATGCAGCCGTGAAGTTGAGCAGGAAAATCAAAAAGAAAAAGAGTGTGGCGCCGCCTGAGAGAATGTAGCGGTAGAGATACTTCAGCCAGAAGTATTCCTGATAGCCCTGTGCCGTGTGCCACCAGTAGTCGACAACGAAATCAATAAAGATAATGCCGATGGCCAATCCCAGAATTCCAAGGCCAGCAAGGGCGGAGAGGGCAAGGACAATCAGGCGTTTCCAGCTGTTCATCGGGAATCTCGGGATAATGGGTGGCCTTGGGCCTATCGGGGCTATCTTTTCGGACTGTGCCGGTCACCCCCGATTGTAAGGCATCCTGACCTTTTCCCGTAGCGGACGTCTTCGCTAGACTCGGGAGTCTTGATGAGGAGTCTTTCATGCACGATTATCGGTTTGGCATTGATCTTGGGGGAACCAAGATCGAACTTCTGGCGTTGTCCAGGGAGGGTGTCGAGGTTTGGCGGGAGCGTGTGGCAACGCCTCAGGGCGACTATCAAGGAACACTTGAGGCCATTCAGGGGTTGGTTCTCCGCGCCGAGGCGGGTTTGGGCGGATCAGGAAGCCTCGGTGTTGGAACACCCGGTGCAGTATCTCGCCTGACGGGACGCATCAAAAATTCGAATTCGGTGTGCCTGAATGACCAGCCCTTGCGAGAGGATCTGGAACGTCTCCTCCGAAGGCCCGTTCGGATGGCGAATGATGCGGACTGCTTTGCGCTGTCGGAAGCCAGTGATGGCGCCGGAAAGGGTTATCCCGTGGTCTTTGGCGTCATCCTTGGAACGGGCGTCGGCGGTGGTATCGTGATTGAAGGTCGCTTATTGCAGGGGCGCAACGCCATTGCCGGTGAGTGGGGGCATAACCCCTTGCCGTGGCCAAGGGGAGAGGAATGTGAAGGCCCTTCCTGCTATTGCGGTCTAAGGGGATGCATCGAGACCTACCTCTCCGGTCCTGGCCTTGCCGCGGATGATCTGAGGCACGGAGGGGGAGGACGACGGGGGCCTGAGATCGTGAAGGCCGCAGAAGAGGGGGACGTCCTGGCTGAATCGACTCTGGCTCGCTATGAGCAGCGTCTTGCAAGGGCTCTGGCGCATGTCATCAATCTGATTGATCCTGATGTCATCGTCCTCGGCGGGGGCGTAGGCCAGTGCGAACGGCTTTACCGAAACGTTCCCGAGTTATGGGGCGATTTCGTATTTTCAGATCACGTAGAAACCTTGCTGAAGCCCCCGGTCCATGGTGATTCCAGTGGCGTCAGAGGCGCGGCCTGGCTCTGGCCTTAGGCTGCGCCCTGAGTGTCTTAGAGAGTAGGGTTAGGGACGTTTCCGATTGATCGCGACGCTGTAAACCTTCGAGGGCTTGGGTTGTATTGATTCTGTCGATCCTTCGAAATCCCCGGATTGGGGTGTCGCTTGCCCTGTTTTCGAAATCCTCGCCCCGAGAATTAGCGTCGGATATTTTGAAATCTCGAGGCCCGGTCGCATCGCAAGACGATCGTCGAGCGTGACTTCGAGAGGCAGGTCCTTGACGGTCTTTCGCAAGACGGCGAGCGGCATGGGAGGACCCTCGGCCGCACGGGCGAAAATAAAGACGACATCATCAGGGCTGGCCTCTTTCTTGATCGAGGGATCAAGGGTCACCTTCACGCGAACACCGGCACTGCCGGAACTTGCCTTTTTTGCATCCGTTTCAGGTCCGAGTTCCTGAAGGTAGGCATCAATTTCACGAATCTCAGGGCTTTCTTTGGGAAGTTGTGAGCGAAGTCGTTGCCAGAGTTGTCTGGCCGTTCCAAGGTCGCCGGCCTGGGCGGCAGCGAGTCCCCCGAGCCAGAGCGCCATCTTGTGCTGGGGGTTTTGCTTGAGAATATCCTTGATGATTTCCCCAGGCTGGCCTTCCAGCTTTCCATCTTGTGCTTCAGCGATGGCCTCGGCATAAAAAGCCAGAAGGTCGGGGTTTTCCGGTGCCAGCCGGGAGGCCATTTCGAAGGCCTTGACGGCTTCTTCAGCGCGTTGCGAAGACTGAAGCGCACGTCCGAGCAAAATCCAGCCTTCGATATCCGTAGGGTTCTTTTGGAGTTTTTCTGCGAGCTCTGCGATGGCCTTGCGTCCCTCTTCGCGGGTAGCCATCGGAGATTTTTCAAGGAGTTCCGGGTGCCCAAATGTCAGGTAGCCCGAGACCGCTAATACCGGGATCAGGGCCAGTAAGGTCAGCAGGCCCCAACGTCTTGACGACGACGGCAGGTCTTCGCGGGAGTCGGTCGGCTGCTCCAGGTCTTCGAGCAGGGCGCGATCCAGATCTTCAACGAGGTGGAGCTGTTCTTCCGGCGTAGCAGATTCTGAGGCAATTTCAATTCGCCGTTGTTCGTGAAGGCCTAAATTGAGACCACGGCGATCCACCGTTTTTGAAGGATCCTTACGAAGAAAGAGCGGAAGGAAACAGGACAGGCCCGCCAGCGTCAGGAGGATGGCGCCCAGAATGAATGGGGTCATGGGATCAGGTCTCTTGCGTCTTTTCGAGTTGTCGCCGGATTGTCTCGAGCCGTTCCTTGTCCGAAGCGGGCAAGGGCGTAGGAGTCAGATCCAGTTGATGCTTGCGGTAATGGCGGAAGGCGAGGATGGCGCCCGCGAGGAGCAAGGCCAGGGGGCCGCACCAAAGAAGCAAGGTGATGCCCTTGACGGGGGGATCGTAGAGGACAAAGTCACCATAGCGATCCGTCAGAAACTTCAGGGTTTCCTCCTCATCCTCGCCGGCTTGGATCTTGTCGTAGACCTCACCCCTGAGGTCACGGGCCAGATCTGCATCTGAATCGGCGAGCGATTGGTTCTGGCACACCAGGCAACGCAGTTTCTGGATCAGGGTTTCGTAGCGCTGTGCCTTGACCGGATCGTCAAAGGTTCGAATCTCTATGGCATGCAGAGGAGAAAGGGACAGCCCTGCCCAAAGCAGCGTACTTGCGAATAAATGCTTGATGGTCACGGTGCGGGTACTCCCTTCGTCTCGAGTTCTCTGAGGAGGGGAAGGATCTTCTCCTCGAGACTCTGGGGGGTGATAGGGCCCGTGTGCTTGTGACGGATGATTCCCTCGGCATCAACCACAAAGGTTTCAGGTACCCCGTAAACGCCCCAGTTGATGCCAACGCGTCCGTTGCTATCAACAGCCACGGTTTTGTAGGGGTTTCCACCGTGGGATTTCAGCCATTTCAATGCCTTTTCGGGCGTGTCCTTGTAGTTGAGACCGATCAGGGTGATGTTTTCTTTTTGAGCCAACTGCAGCAGAACGGGGTGTTCTGCTCTACAGGCCTCACACCACGATGCCCAGACGTTGAAGAGGTAGGGCTTGCCCTTGAGCGTTCCTGAGTCAAGATGCTGGCCAGGCTCGAGCGTCGGAAGATCGAATGCAGGTGCGGGTTTTCCGATCAGGGGTGAAGGGATCTCGCGTGGATCCAGCGAGAGTCCGATCCCCAGAAAGACCAGCATGATTGCGAAAACGGCGAGCGGAATCAGGAAGCGCATGAGGATGCTCCAGAAGACGAGCCTTGGGCCGTCTTGGTTTTCTTGGGAAGTCGATAGCGCCGATCGAGTGCCGCACACAGGCCGCCGGCCATCATGACCAATCCTCCAAGCCAGATCCAGCGGATGAAGGGTTTCACGTAGATACGTATACTCCAGGCTGCCCCCTCAAGAGGCTCGCCCAGTGCCACATAGAGATCCCGAGTCAGCCCGGGATCAATGGCAGCTTCCGTCATCGGATTCTTCTGACTTTGGTAAATCCGTTTCTGGGGTTTCAATTCTGCGACAAGATTGCTCCCCTCATAGACCTCAAAGCGACCTTCCTGAGCCGTGTAATTGGGGCCACTGACTGGGTGCACGCCAGAGAATCTGAAGCGGTAATCATCGATCGTTGCCTGATCACC
>CAYFOC010000108.1:0-6336 GCA_964344615.1 uncultured Methylococcus sp. | reverse complement strand
CGCGAAACCTTTAATCGCTAGGCGGTGGTGGGGCGAGAACGACTCGGCTTCCGTTGCTCTCTGCCGCGCCGACGATGCCCGCCATTTCCATGTCTTCAATCATCCGCGCGGCACGGTTGTAGCCAATCTTGAATCGGCGTTGAACGCTGGAGATGGAAGCCTTTCTCGATTCCGTGACGAAGCGTACCGCCTCGTCGTAAAGAGCATCGGATTCTTCACCGCCACCATCACCAGAGTTTCCGCCTTTATAACCGGAGAAATCTCCGCCATCTTCAGAGAATCGGGTGATGTCTTCAATATAGTCGGCGGGACCGGTCAACTTCAGGAATTCCACAATATGATGGACCTCGTCATCTGAAACGAACGCGCCATGTGCTCGCATGGGGAGTCCAGTGCCCGGAGGCAGGTAAAGCATGTCCCCGTTACCCAGAAGGGACTCCGCCCCCCCTTGATCAAGGATCGTACGAGAGTCGATTTTCGATGAAACCTGAAATGCGATTCGGGTCGGGATGTTCGCTTTGATCAGACCCGTAATGACATCCACAGAGGGACGTTGGGTCGCGAGGATTAGATGGAGGCCTGCTGCTCTGGCTTTTTGTGCGAGTCGGGCAATGAGTTCTTCGACCTTCTTACCCACGATCATCATCATATCGGCCAATTCATCGATTACGATGACGATGAATGGGAGAGGAGTCAGGTCTGGATGGACCTCATTCTCACTGAAGAGATCGGGTGCCCATAGCGGGTCCTTGATTGGTTGTCCGGCATCGATGGCCTCCTGTACTTTTTCGTTAAAGCCAGAAATATTCCGAACGCCCATCACTGACATCAACTTGTAGCGGCGTTCCATTTCGGCAACACACCAGCGGAGGGCATTGGCGGCTTCCCTCATGTCGGTCACTACAGGTGTCAGAAGATGTGGAATCCCCTCATAGATCGATAACTCCAGCATCTTTGGATCGATCATGATGAGGCGAACCTCCTTTGGCGTGGCCTTGTAAAGCATGCTCAGAATCATGACGTTGACCGCAACCGATTTGCCGGAACCTGTGGTACCTGCAACAAGGACGTGTGGCATGCGAGCGAGGTTGGCAACTACCGGGTTGCCGCTAATGTCTTTGCCCAGCGTCAAGGTCAGTGGGGAGGGGCTGTTTTGATAGACATCCGAGGCCAGAATCGAATGAAGCAGAACCATCTCCCGTTCTTCATTCGGGATTTCGAGGCCAATGACGGTCTTGCCAGGAATGATTTCAACGACGCGGACACTGGTGACTGAAAGCGTTCTGGCAAGGTCTTTCGCAAGGCCGCTGATTCGGCTGACTTTGACGCCAGCGGCTGGTTGAACTTCGAAACGGGTAATGACGGGGCCTGGATGTACCTCCATGACCTGAACTTCGACGCCAAAGTCATCCAGGATGGCCTCAAGCTGCCGCGACATGCCTTCAAGTTGGGCGTTGCTGTAGCCCCGAATTTTAGGGGCGCGACTGTTGAGTAATTCAAGGCCTGGAAGTTGTCCGGCAACGACGCCTTGAATGGTCGTTTTCGTCACCGTCTTCTTGGGCGGAATCGTCAGAGGCTGGCGTGGGAGATCGTCAACCGGTTCGAAGCCATCAGGTTCAAATGCGCTGTCATCCAGGAACTGCGGTTGTGTGACGATGGAAACAGGTCTGGGTTCACGATCAAGGTCTTTCTTCGGGGATGGCGTCTTGCGGGAGGGCTTTGAAGCAGACGGCGCTCCGGATCCTCGAGGGACCGCATAGATTTCTTCAAAGTCCTCTTCATCGTAAGCGTCCACATGACGAGTGAAGGAGGGCATCTTGATGTCGAGGGCCTGAAGTCTGAACTTGAGGCTTTCCAGAAGATGGAAAACCTTCATGCCCCAATTGCCCATGGCATCGATGGCATTAAGCCAGGAAATTCCGGTAGTCAGCGAGATGCCAACAAGGAGCAGTGAGACCAGAATTACGGTCATTCCGCTATTGCCCAAGGCGGAGAAAGAGAATTCAGAGACGGACTGTCCGATGATTCCACCGTAGCCTTCCGGAAGGCTGATTTTGGGGCGGACCATGAAGCGATCCGTGATTCCGGTTGTTCCGACCAGCGTCAGGATGAATCCACTCCAGCGAACGAGACGGTCAAGAGGGTTTTCATGGAATTCTGACTGACGCTTCAGAATGATCCAGCCATAAATGGCTAGGATGAAAGGGAAAAGGAACGCCGTGACGCCAAACAGGCTCAAAAAGAAGTCTGCCAGCCATGCCCCGGTGGCCCCTGCAGCATTGCCTATGGCAAGGCGACTCCCTTCATGAGACCAGCCCGGATCTTCCAAGCTGAACGTAGTAAGCGAAATCAGCATGAAGAGGGACGAGGCAAGGTAGGTGACGAAGATGGATTCTCGGATCACCCGGACGAGCGCAGAACCGATCTCTCGGTTGATTGCGAACTTCTTGAGGAAGTCGGCCAGCAAAGCAATGCTCCTGATTTCGTTGTTGGGCTATGTGGGGCTTCACCATCGATCCACAGGATCGTCGGGATGTTGCTATTTTGCCCGACCTATACGCTTTGGTCATTTTTATTGAGTGGGTCGACCGGGATGCTTCTGATCGTCTATGCTTTGGTCAATCATTTGTTAACCACTCTTCATGGACGTCATCACTATGTCTGAGTCACGCCACGTCAAGCTTCTCATTCTGGGTTCAGGGCCCGCTGGTTATACCGCAGCCGTTTACGCGGCCCGAGCGAACCTGAATCCTGTCCTTGTGACCGGTCTTGAAATGGGCGGACAGCTCACCACGACGACGGAAGTCGACAATTGGCCTGGTGATGCAGAGGGCGTCCAAGGCCCTGAGTTGATGGATCGCATGCGACGGCATGCTGAACGGTTCGAGACGGAGATTGTCTTCGACCACATTCATACCACGAACCTCTCGCAAAGACCTTTTACGCTCCAGGGCGATTCCGGGACTTATACCTGTGATGCGCTCATCATCGCCACGGGTGCTTCAGCCCGCTATCTGGGCCTCCCTTCTGAGGAAGCTTTCAAAGGAAAAGGGGTCTCTGCGTGCGCTACCTGTGATGGCTTCTTCTATCGTGGCAAACGCGTAGCGGTCATTGGAGGCGGTAACACTGCCGTTGAAGAGGCGCTTTATCTCTCAAATATTGCGGCACACGTCACGGTTGTCCATCGCCGTGACAAATTCCGTTCTGAAAAGATTCTTTCGGACAAGTTGCTGGCCAAGGCCTCCGGTGGAAACGTCAGTATCGAATGGAACGCGAACCTTGATGAGGTTCTTGGGGATCAGACCGGTGTAACGGGCATAAGGATCAAGTCAGCCACCGATGATGCGGTGAAGGACATCCCATTGGACGGTGTATTCATTGCCATCGGGCATAGTCCGAATACCAGCATATTTGAAGGGCAGCTTGAAATGCGCCATGGTTACCTGAAGGTCAGGGGCGGCTCGGAAGGCGGCGCAACGGAAACCAGTATTCCCGGCGTTTTTGCCGCAGGTGATGTCGCAGACAGTGTCTACCGTCAGGCGATTACGTCTGCGGGTGCCGGTTGTCAGGCCGCCCTCGATGCTGATCGGTTCCTCGAGTCACACCACTAATGCGTGCTGAAGGGTCCATTAAAGACCCCTGTATTTGATGCATGGCGTGAATCCCGTATAATGCGGGGTTCACTGATGTCTTTTTAGGCGTCACTCCTTGCCTCACCGGTTATCCGGGAGGCTTTTTCAATCCATAAGGAGCATACATGCGTCATTATGAAATCGTTTTCATGGTCCATCCGGACCAGAGTGCCCAGGTTCCGGCCATGCTGGATCGCTACCGCAGCCTGATTCAGGGTGCGTCAGGGCATATCCACCGTCTTGAAGATTGGGGCCGTCGTCAGCTGGCTTACCCAATCAACAAGATCCACAAGGCACATTACGTGCTGATGAATATCGAAGTTGACCAGGCCACGCTCGAAGAGCTGGAAAGTGGTTTCCGCTTCAATGATGCCGTTATCCGCAGCCTCACGATCCGCAAGGACGCCGCTGTCACCGAACCCTCACCGATGGTCCGCAAGGAAAATCAGGATGCACCGGGTCTTCGTGATGACGATGGTGATGATTCATCTGTTGGCGAAGCCGCAGCTGAATAAGCGTTCATCATCGATTCATAAATTTGCCAATCCGTGAGGTTTTAGATGGCACGTCAATTTAAAAGAAAGAAGTTCTGCCGGTTCTCTTCAGAAGAAGGTCAGGCTATTGATTACAAGGATCTTGATCTCCTTCAGGAATATCTGTCAGAGACCTTCAAGATTGTTCCCAGCCGCATTACGGGCACCAAGGTCAAGTATCAGCGCGAACTGGCTTCAGCTGTGAAGCGTGCGCGCTACCTGGCTCTGCTGCCGTTCTGCGACAGCCACGAATAATTAGCAATTACCCTTAAAGGGCAACCGACATGAGCGCTTTGGCTCAATTCATCATGAAGGGACGAAATCAGGCAATCCTGATGTTGAGTTTCTTCACGATTCTGTCTTGGTTGCTTTCGCTTGCAAGCCTTCTGGCTGCAGCGGCTCTTGCGTTGCCGACGCTTCGTCTCGGCCCGCGAGACGGAATGATCGTGATGGCGGGTGCACTTCCTGTTGTTGCTGTAGCCGGTTACTTCCTGATGGGAAGCGCTCTGGATGCAGCGGGATTTGCATTAGTCATTTGGGTACCAGTTATTTTGGTGTCCTGGGTACTTAGAGTGACCACCAATTTGTCGGCAGCCCTCTTGGCTGCAGTCGGATTGGGTTCGTTGAGCGTGACCGGTTTCTACCTTGTTGTAGATGATGTGGCCGGGTTCTGGAAAAATCAGTTTCAGACCCTGCTCAAACCGATCCTTGATCAACAGGCTCAAGTAGCTGGAGATGCTTCGATAGCAATGACACTTGATGTCTTTTCTCGTTTTGCAACGGGTTCTGTGGCGGCAGGTTCAATCCTGTCAGTCATGTTGAGCATTTTGCTGGCCCGCTGGTGGCAAGCAGGGCTCTATAACCCGGGTGGCTTTCGAAAGGAGTTCGTCTCCTTAAGACTGAGTAAGTGGCTCGCGCTTACGGTGCTGGTATCCATTGCAACTATCCTGATGACTGGCGGTGATTTTGGTCTGTTTGTGGCCAATTTCATTCTGCCGGTGTTCGTCGGGGCCATGATGACAGGCTTCTCTGTTGTCCATGCGCTTCTGTCGGACAATCCGAATGGCCGATTCTGGCTGACCGGACTGTATATCGGGATCATGTTTGTCACGCCCCTGATCATTCTGGTTGCTCTCCTAGGCATTGCTGATTCCTGGTTTGACTGGCGTCGTCTTGCTCAACGCAAGACCTGACGTAGAAAAGATTAAATATTTGAGGCGTAAAAATGGAAATCATCCTTCTTGAGAAAATTCCGAATCTCGGCAGCCTTGGTGACAAGGTTACGGTTCGTCCTGGTTATGGTCGTAATTTCCTTATCCCACAGGGTAAGGCTGTTGTTGCAACTGCTGAGAAGATCAAGCAGTTCGAAGAACGTCGTGCTGACCTTGAAAAGAAGGCGGCTGATGCATTGGCAGCTGCTGAAGCTCGTGCAGCAACCATCGCAGCACTGGCAGTCACTATTGCCCACAAGGCCGGTGATGAAGGACGTCTGTATGGCTCAATCGGTACGCGTGACATTGCTGATGCAGTGACTGCAAAGGGCATCGCTGTTGAAAAGCATGAAGTCCGTCTTCCGAACGGTGCCATTCGTCAGGTTGGCGAATACGCGATCGGCATTCAGCTGCACGGCGATGTCACTGCTTCGCTGGCACTGACCATCGTTGCCGAATAAGTCCGGTATAGGCCCGTTCATCGGGCTGCTGGCATAAAGGGGCAGGGAGCATGAGGACTCTATACAGTCTTGTGTTCCTTGCCCTTTTACCGTTTGTGACGTTGCGTCTTTTCATAAAGGGACGTTCGTTGCCAGGTTACCGTGAACGGGTTTCGGAACGTTTCGGGCGATATGATTCGATCGCGATTCCAGACGAACTAATTTGGATCCATGCCGTATCCGTTGGTGAATGCGAAGCTGCCTTCCCTTTGATTCGGCGCATTCGGAGTGAATGGCCCGAGCTGAATGTACTGATGACCTGTACGACAGCTACGGGTTCCTCAAGAATTCAGGCTGTTCTGAGTGATAGCGTGATTCATGTCTATCTTCCCTACGATATTCCTTGGTTTGTCAGCCGATTTCTGGATCACTTCAAGCCAATGTTGGGTATCGTGATGGAAACCGAAATTTGGCCCAATCTATTCACCTAGGCTTCTCGACGGAACATTCCGATCGTGAT
>CAYFOC010000107.1:0-6355 GCA_964344615.1 uncultured Methylococcus sp. | reverse complement strand
CAACGGCTTTCCCGTTGGCCGCCAGAACGACGGGAGTCTGGCCTTGCCCTGCAAGGCGATTCAAGCGATCTGGAATGCCGGCAGTATCGATACCTTCCCGCTCCAAAAGGGGCAGGTTGCCCAATAAGGTCACATCCTCGCCGATGGCGCCCCGAATTCCGAATCCCGACATGGCGGTGAAATTCGTCAGGCTGAGATCCTGAAGCTGTTTTTCGGCGGCAGCCTCTCGAATCGCGGCCCCTAGAGGGTGCTCGGATCCTGATTCCAGTGAAGAAGCCCATTGCAGAATCTGGTCATCATCCCAATCGCCGAGAGATTCGATGACGGCCAGCTTGGGTTTGCCCTGCGTAATGGTTCCGGTCTTGTCGAGGATGATGGTGTTGAGCTTTCCGGCGCTTTGCAGTGCATCCCCCTTGCGGATCAGAATTCCCTGCTGAGCGGCACGTCCTACGGCAACCATCACCGAAATGGGCGTTGCAAGTCCAAGGGCACATGGACAGGCAATGACCAACACGGTCATGGCCGTCACAAAGGCGTATCCGATGGAGGGCGGAGGACCGAAAATCCACCAGAGGAGGAATGTGACCAGGGAAATGGAGATGACAACCGGCACGAAAACGGCGGCAATCTTGTCGACGAGGCGCGCGATTTCGGGTTTTGTGGCCTGCGCATCTTTGACGCTCTGAATGATCTGAGCGAGCGCCGTATCCCGACCAATGCGAACGGCTCGGAACAGGAATGTCCCGGTCTGGTTGACGGTGCCGCAGGTGACCGCATCGCCGGCTCTTTTGGTGACCGGCAAGGATTCTCCTGTCAGCATGGACTCATCCACGCTGGATTCACCCTCAATCACTTCGCCATCCACTGGGATCTTTTCTCCCGGGCGGACGCGCAAAGTTTCATCGAGCCCCACTTCACTGATCGGAATATCGACTTCAACGCCGTCACGAACCACACGCGCGGTGCGCGGTTGAAGGCCGATCAGCTGACGAATCGCCGCCGAACTTTTTCCCCGTGCCCGGGTTTCAAGCGCGCCACCCAGGTTGATGAAGGCAAGAACGGTTACGGCCGCTTCAAAATAGGCATGACGGCTCATCGGGGGGAGACCGTGCGCAAAGAAGATCGCGACGGTGGAATAGAACCATGCGGCACCCGTGCCGAGTGCCACCAGGGTATCCATGTTGGCCTGACGATGCTCCCAGCTCTTGAGGGCACCGCGATAAAAGTGCCCCCCTGAATACTGCATGATGCGCAGAGTCAGGTAGGAAACGACAACCCAGAAGGCGCCAGGCCAACCCCGGCTGCCGATGATCGAAATGAGGGCGTAGAAGCCCGTAAAGGTCAAAGCCAGCGCGATCAGGAGATCGCGATCGACGGTTTTGGTCTTCAGGATATTCAAAAGGGCCTTGATGAAACGGCCTTCGCCATAGCGAATGCCCTGGAAGGCGAAATAGGCACCGATCAGCCAGAGTGCGCCGTCTCTGGAGCCGCCCAGATGCGGGAGGTAACCCAGATGATCGAGGATCATCAGGGGGCCGCCCAGTGCGGCGGCTACGCCAGCCTTCTTCAATAGATCCCGCGAGTGGGACTCTTCAAGGGCCTCTTGTTCGCTGGGATCTTCCAGATCTTCCATGACGGCAGCCGGATAACCGGCGTCCTCAAGCATTTTCTTGAGGACATTGACGTCGACGTCTCCTTCAACCCTTGCTGAATGATCAGCAAAGTTGACGGTGGCCTTCTCAACGCCGGGAACTGTGCGAAGGGCGTTTTCAACGGATTCGACACAACCGGCACAGCGCATGCCTGAAACGGAAAGGCGGAGGGTTTTGTCGTGGGTATCTTCTACGATCGCGTTCATCTTGAAGGCCTGTATTGTTCGCAGATTAGGGATTGCGCGAACTATAACAAAGCTTCGAACGGGAGCGGCAATCCTTCAGGAAAGATTGGGTTCAGGCGATGCCTGGGAGGAAAGGCACAAAGGTGACGGGTTCGATTTCTTCGACTTCGAAACCCACTTCAGATCGAATGACTCGGGTCAGGGTTTGGGTTCGGCCGCTGCCGACCGGAATGATCATGATGCTTCGCCGCCCCATCTGTGACAGCAAGGCCTCCGGAATTTCGCTAGGCGCTGCAGCAGCCAGAATGGCATCGTAGGGGGCATATTCATCCCATCCCCAGCCACCATCGCTGTGCTTGAGGCGGACATTGCGAAGGTGAAGTTCCTGCAGGCAGCGACGTGCGCGTTGTTGAAGCGGGTAGATCCGCTCGACGGAGTAAACGGTCTTGGCAACCTGGGCCAAGATGGCGGTTTGATATCCCGATCCGGTTCCGACCTCAAGGACCTTCCCCAAAGGGCCTCGTTCCAACAGCAATTCGGTCATCCTTGCGACGATATAGGGCTGCGAGATGGTTTGGTTGAAGCCGATGGGCAGCGCCGTATCTTCATAGGCGCGACTGGCGAAGCCTTCTTCGACAAAAAGGTGCCTCGGAGTCTCCAGCATGACCTTGAGGACATCGGGATTTCGGATGCCTTGCTCTTTCAAGCGGGCAACCATGCGCTCGCGCGTGCGGCGCGATGTCATGCCGATTCCTTCGTGGCGCTGTTTCATGAGTCGAGGTCGCCCTCTAGCCAGCCGGCGAGCTGCTCGAGCCGGTCGTAGCGGGTAAGGTCGATCTGGAGGGGGGTGACCGATACGTAGCCGCTTTTGATTGCGTAGAAGTCGGTCCCGGGGCCTGCATCCTGTTCTGCGCCAGCTGCGCCCACCCAGAACAGTTCCCGACCGCGTGGATCTGTGGAGCGGATGACGGGTTCTGCCCGGTGGCGTTGACCAAGACGGCAGGACTGGAAGCCTTTGATCTCCTCCCAGGGCAGATCGGGCACATTGACGTTCAGGATAGTATCGGCCGGCAGTGGGAATCGGCGAATGCGGTTCAGCAAAGCAACGGCCACGCGTCCTGCGGAGTCAAAATGGATCGGCATATGATCCTGCGAGGCGAGAGAGATGGCGACTGCCGGCAAGCCGAGGTAACGCCCCTCCGTTGCTGCGGCAACGGTTCCGGAATAGATCACGTCATCGCCAAGATTGGCGCCATGATTGATTCCGGCAAAAACCATGTCTGGTTCCTTATCGAGAAGGCCGGTGATGGCCAGGTGCACACAATCGGTTGGCGTTCCGCTGATCTTGATGAAACCATTTTCGGCGCGACTGACCCTCAAGGGGAACTCAAGGGTCAGGGAGTTACTGGCACCGCTCCGGTTCGATTCCGGTGCGACGACGGTCGTCTCCACGTGTTCGCCGAGGTATCGGGCAAGGACTTTAATTCCTTCGGCAGAATAGCCGTCGTCGTTACTGATAAGGATGTGCATGTATTTCCTCTTGGAGGATGAAATTCTACACCAGATACGCAACGATCTCGGTCGCTGGCATCTGGAGCCTCCAGGTTGTCCCGGGTAAGATGCAAGGGGGGTTCCGGCGAATGTCGGAGTCGATTTCATGAGACCAGAATAAAGAGGTATCGGGATGTCAGGACGACTGGAAGAGGTATTGACGGCGATTGATCAGGCGAATGCGGAAGACCCCAACCGGACTAGCCTCGAAGGAAAGTCGGTCCCGTCCGAGTTGATATATGGTCAGCGGATGACCGCCTGGCTGGATCGTTTTGCTCCAGAGGCTTCAGATGCGCTGAAGATAGCTGCTCGCGGCCAGCATATTCGACGCTGGTCTATTCCCAGAAGTGATTACCCCATGGATCGCTCCGGCTATCTCAAGTGGCGAACGACGTTGTATCGCTTTCATGCTGACCAGTTGGAACCGCTGATGCGAGCCGCAGGCTATCTGGACGAGGATGTCCAACGCGCACGTGGACTGGTTGAAAAACGGGGCCTGAAAACCAATGCGGAAACCCAGACCCTCGAAGATGTGATCTGCCTGGTCTTTCTCGAATTCTATTTTCACGACTTTCTTGTCCAGCATCCCCGGGAAAAAGTCATCGACATCGCCCAAAAAACCTGGGGAAAGATGTCGGAGCGAGGCCACGAGCATGCACTTCAACTTCCGTTGAGTGATGCGGCGCTCTCGATCGTGAAGGAAGCGTTGGGCCTGTCCTGAGGCGCCTCAAAAATCAGTTGAACGTGGACCGGATAAGGAGATCGAACCAGTCCATGGTTTCCTGATATTCCTGTTGCTGATTCGCTTCGGGCGTTGATTCCATGACGCCATAGGTTTCCACGGTCCCCCCAGGGCTTTTAGGGCCATAAACCCCAGTGATGGAGATGGCTTTCTCTTCGGCGATCAGGCTGTAGCAATGATTGATGAGTCGGGGATTGGGCAAGGGGAGTCCTCCGAGCCCAAGAGCCACAGACAGGGCGCAGGCCCGAGCTTCCGTCTGGGCGGCGAAGGCTGATTTTGGAATCGCCCCGTAGCTTGCTGCATCTCCGATCACATGAATGCCGGGAACGCGGGTGGATTCGAAGTTCATCGAATTGACGGGGCACCAAAGTGTTTCATCGACCAGATCCGTGTTAGTGGCCAAATGGCCTGCACGTTGGGGGGGGATCACGCTGAGGGCATCGACTTGATAGCGATGAAAAGCGGTCTGGACGGTGCGCTTCGTGGAGTCAATGTGATCGATTTCCCCCTCGGTCTCCAGAGAGATCCAATCGATCATTCCGGGGTAGAGCGATGCCCAGGCCGATTTGAAGCCCTTCTCCTTGGAAAATTTCGATTTGGCATCAAGGATGATGATCTTGGCGCGTGGGTTGTCCCTTTTAAGGCGAGCAGCGATCAGAGAGGCTCTTTCATAGGGTCCGGGAGGGCATCGGTAGGGATTGCCCGGAACCGTCATCATGAAGACACCCCCGGGGGGGATCGCTGAAATTTGATCTCTGAGTCGTGCGGTCTGTATGCCTGCTCGCCAAGCATGGGGGACGTCCAGGCTCTGATGCTCACTGACCCCTCGCACCTTGTCCCAGAGGAAATCAATGCCGGGCGCGACAACCAGCCGATCATAAAAAAGGGTTTCACCGTGCTCCAGCCTGACGCGGCGCTGAACGGGGTCAATAGCGTGGACGGACGACTGGATCCATCGAATGCCCTCCCTTAGGAGAGCAGGGGCCGGTCGATGGACGAGGGAAGACAGCGGTGAGAAACCCGCAATCACGCGATTGGATCCGGGGCAGCGGGTGTATTCCGCTTGGCGTTCAACCACGATGATTTCAATGTCCGGCAAAAGGCGCTTCAGGGTGCGGGCGAAATTGATTCCTGCAAATCCACCTCCGATCACCACAATGCGAGGGGAACCTCTTCCTCGGGCCAGTGCCCCGATACTCAGGCTTCCCATGCCGGCCAAAGCAGGGATCCACTTCAGAAATGTACGGCGTTCCCTATTCATGGGGCAGTGGTCCCTGTGAAGAATTTGGCCAGGCATCGGACGTCGTCATGATCGTAGTGCTTGGCGATTCGGTGCATCACGGAAGATCCATGTTCATCCAGTCGAAATTCCTCCATGCGTCTCATGAATGCATCGTGGCTGAGGGTCGCGAGCTTAGGCAGCGAACCTTGGCCCTCGCCGTGTTCTCCGTGGCAGCCTGTGCATCCCGCAGCAAGAGCTTTTTCACGCATCGGTTCATCGGCTTTCGCATCGATCGGGTGCGCCGAAAGAAAAAGCGTTAATGCCATAAAAAATAGGCCGCGCTGAAGACGATACATCGAGATTTTTCGGATAAAGACAATAATATTCAATATGTTACATGAGCTAATGGGGGTGCGACAAATTGTCGCGATTTTTATTGACATAGGTCAATATGGTGCTTAGACTTCGCTTCCGCCCCGTGGATTGGGGACCCCCCGGGACCAATACTCCCGGTCGGAAGTACGTCAGGGATGATGCCTGTAAAACCAGAGAGAGTGAAACCACTCTCCGTTTAATCATTTAGAGGTAATGACTATGGCAGCTACAACTGCAGGTGTTGGCGCGGCAGATCGCCCGCTTCTCGACAAAGGTTGGTTGACCTTTGCTTTTGCAATCTACTTCGTGTTCTACATGTGGGTTCGCTGGTACGAAGGCGTTTATGGTTGGGCCGCTGGTCTCGACTCATTCGCTCCTGAGTTCGAAACCTACTGGATGAACTTCCTGTACACCGAAATCGTTCTTGAAGTTGTAACGGCTTCAATCCTCTGGGGCTACCTCTGGAAGAGCCGTGACCGCAACCTCGCAGCTGTTGAGCCGCGTGAAGAACTGCGTCGCAACGTGACCCACCTTGTATGGCTCTTCGCTTATGCGAACGCTATCTACTGGGGCGCTTCATACTTCACCGAACAGGACGGTACCTGGCACCAGACGATCGTTCGTGACA
>CAYFOC010000106.1:0-6379 GCA_964344615.1 uncultured Methylococcus sp. | reverse complement strand
GAAGCCGCGCTCAGCGACCCCATTCTTCCTAAAGCCTTCACGCGATTCCGCCTTCCCTGGAAATGGGATGGCTCGCCGCTCATCCTCAAGAGTCGAGCAACGGACGAAACCGGCTACAGACAACCGGAACGTTCCACATTGCTGGCAGAACGCGGGAAACATGGCTACTTTCACTACAACGCCATCGTGGCCTGGGCCGTTTCCACCGATGGCACACTGAGTCATGTCTATGCCTAACCGACCCACATCGTTTGCGATAGCTGTGATCCTGTCTTCCTTTTTCGCAACCGCTCCGCAGGCTGCAACGGAAGGGCCGAAATTGGGAAAACCCCTCGCGCCTGAAACCCTTGTTGGCTTGGATATTCATGTTTTCCCCGATGGTTCGGGGCTACCCGATGGCGAAGGCGACACCGTTGGTGGTGCAAAACTCTACGAAGGTCTATGCGCCTCCTGTCATGGCCTCCGGGGAACCGGGGGGAGCGCCAGCGAACTGGTTGGTCGTTCACCCTTGAATGGGCCTCATCCCGATCAATCCGTGGGAAACTACTGGCCGTACGCAACGACGCTATTCGACTTCATCCGCCGCTCCATGCCTCTCAATGCTCCGAGAAGCCTGACCGACAGCCAGACCTATGCATTGACGGCTTATTTACTCGAGATCAACGGCCTTGTTGACCCGGGAACACGCTTGAACAAAAGCAACCTGTCCGCCATCCGCATGCCTAATCGTGATGGTTTTATTTCGCTCTGGCCGATGGCCCAATAACCCCTTCGGAATTTTCGTGCTCGAACAACTTCTCTGGTCTCTGACACACCGCCCCTATGTGACGGGCTTCATGGTTTTCTTCCTTCTGCTGGCAGTCAACGAACAGGGTTGGAAACGGACCCTGCTCTGGGTGGCCACAAGCTATCTCATCGCTCTCGCCGCCGAGTGGGGCAGCATCAACCACGGGATACCCTTCGGGGACTACAGCTACCATTACGAAGCTCTCGAAAAAGACCTTGTGATTTTTGGCGTCCCTTTCTTCGATACGATTTCATTCTCATTCCTGAGTTATGTCAGCTTTTCTTTTGCCCTGTATTTCATGTCGCCGATTGCTGGCAAAGGGGTCATGTTGAAAAGAGAGGACAGCCCCGCCATCCGTCGACAGTGGGCCACCCTGTTTCTGGCCTCATTCCTCATGATGGTCATCGACCTGATCGTCGACCCGATCGCAAACCTTGGAGAGTTCTGGTTTCTGGGCAAGATTTACCATTACCCGAGGCCAGGCATCCACTTCGGAGTCACCTTTGCGAATTACTGCGGCTGGTTCGTTGTGGCCCTAACCACGCTGGTCACCAATCGCATGATCGACCAATGGCTGACAAGGAAGGGACAACCGCATCCCGGCAGCACAAAGATTGAGGGCTTTGGCCTGTTTGCACCGCTCTTTTGGACGGGTATCGTCGGATTCCAGCTCGGGATCACGTGGATGATCGCCCTTCAAAAACCTGCCGGATTGGACGCAGAAAAAACCCTGCTACAAGCCGTAACAGGAAGCTATTTGGTGGCTCCCATCCTTGTTCTGGCTGTCATCCAGACACTGAAGCCCAGCAATCGGCGATAACAAAGAAAAGTCAGAGATAGCGTGTGGGATCAGGAATGCCAGCCGCAGAAAACCCTTGGGCCCTGAGCCTGCAGGCGTCACAGACCCCACATGCCCGTCCATCAGAATCCGCCGCATAGCAGGAAACAGTCAACCCGTAGTCCACGCCTAGCCGCGTCCCCATTTGAATGATTTCGCCCTTTGACAGATCAATGAGTGGCGTATGAATCTTGAAGTTGGTCCCCTCAACTCCCGCCTTCGTCGCCACGTTGGCTAACTTTTCAAAAGCCTCTATGAATGCAGGGCGACAATCGGGATATCCGGAGTAATCCACCGCATTCACACCGATAAAGAGATCGGAAGCACCCAGAACCTCGGCCCATCCCAGTGCCAATGCCAGAAAAACGGTGTTTCGCGCAGGAACATAGGTGACGGGGATAATGCCTTCCTGAAGCTGGTCAGGTACGGCAATGCTCGTGTCCGTGAGAGCGGACCCACCAATTGAATCAAGTCCCAGCCGAATGGTCTTGAACTCGACAGCTCCCATCACCTCGGCAAGCCTTTCTGCTGCCAGAAGCTCAGCGCCATGCCGCTGACCATAATCAAAGCTCAGCGCGTGACAATCAAAGCCCTGTGACTTTGCGAAGGCGAGCACCGTGGCTGAGTCCAAGCCACCCGACAGAAGAACAACAGCCGGTTTATTCATCATGGTTCTCCTGCATCAAGCGGAAAGCGAAACATCACACCCCCGGCTTGTCGCCCCAGAGGATCTTGTGAAGTTGAAGTTGAAATCGGACATTGAGCCGGTCCGCGACAATTTGCTCCGCCAGCCAGACTGGAGAGCGCTCTCCTGCAACAGGAGAAAAAAGGACCTCACAACGATCTGTCAGCTGGTATTCAGCCATTTTGTCTATGGCCCACCGATAGTCCGCCTCATCTTGAATGACGAACTTCACCTGATCGTGTGCGGTCAGTAGGGCAATGTTGTCATAACGATTGGCTTTTTCTTCTCCAGAACCCGGTGGCTTCAGATCTAGAACTCTGGACACTTTCGGGTTGACGTCAGCGATCGACATCGAGCCTGAAGTTTCCAGCGAAACGTCATAGTCGGCAGAAAGGAGCCGATCAAGAAGCTTCAGCACATCGGGCTGGGCCAAAGGCTCTCCCCCAGTGACACAAACTCTTGGAATACCGTAGCTTGCGATGCTCTGAAGGATCTCATCAAGATTCTGACGCACCCCCCCCGTAAACGCATGACTGGTATCACACCAGACGCAGCGAAGGGGGCATCCCGTCAGTCGGACAAAAACAGTGGGCAACCCCACTGTGCGTGATTCACCCTGAAGCGAAAGAAAAATCTCAGAGATACGCAGAGAAGCCACGACAGTTAGCGATTTTCCTGACGCATGCGCTCCAAGCGTTTTTCCGCCATTTTTGACGTCGCAGTGCCCGGATACGATTTCACAATATCGTTCAATAATTCGCGCGCCTTGGGATACTGCTGGTTCTCATACTCGATGAAAGCCAACTTGAGTTTGGCATCCGGCACCTTGGCGCTTTGCGGGAAATCCGCGATCATCTTGCGGAACGCTTCACGGGCTGGGACAAATGCACGATTGACATAAAGCGCTTCCCCGAGCCAGTAGTGAGCACTATCGCTGTAGTCGCCGCTCGGATATTTGGCGACAAACGCCTGAAACTCAGAAATTGCGTCCGTATATTTGGCTGCCTTCAACGTTTCGAAAGCGTGCTCATATTCCTTCTGTCTTGCAAAAGGGTCCACAGCGACGGGAGGAGACTTCGGCGCCGACAGAGCAGCGTCGACCGCACTGGGTGCCGGAGCCTTGGGTGGTTCCACGACCTCACCCCCATCAGGCGCAGGAGATGCACTGCTGGTCCCCGTCGGCTGGGTCGCAGGAGTTTTTGCTTCGAGCTCGGCATTCCGTTGGATCAGAGCAGCCTGCCCTTCATCCTGTCGGGACTGACGATCTACCGTGTTGCGCAACTCCTCGACTTGGCCGCGAAGTTTTTTCACATCCTCCTTCAGCCGATCCATCTCTCGCATGACTTCCGTCAGCGGTTGATTCGCAGACTTTTTCTCTAACCGCGCGACCCGCGCATCGAGCGTGGAAGCTGCATACCCGGCCTCATCCTGCAGATCAGCCGGCTCAGCGTGGAGGCCTTGGATCGGCAAGAAAAGAAGAGGAACTGCTCTAAAGGCCAAGCCCTTGATCGAGATCATGGAATCAGTGTCCGGGATAGAACAGTTCAACACGACGGTTCTGCTGCCAACTTCCCTCATCATGTCCAGAGGTCGAGGGCTTTTCCTCACCATAGCTCAGGACCCGAATTTGCGAGTCGGAAACCCCTTGCGTGCGCATGGTTCGGGATACGGACAAGGCGCGACGCTCCCCAAGTGCCACGTTGTATTCCGAGGATCCTCGCTCATCGGCATGCCCTTCAAGGACAAGATTGCTATCCGGATGTGAAGCCAACCATTCCGCATGCGCATTGACGACGTTCTGATACTCCGGAAGCACATCATCGCTGTCATACCCAAAGTAAATGACGCGTTCAGACAATACGCCGCCCGTAGGCCCTGCATCGGCACGACGAGATCCAGATCCGGAACCATAGCGACCGCCTGCGCCACTGCCACCACCTGCGCCATATTTGCCGTATTTGCCCGCACGGTTCTTGCCATTCGCTCCCGCGCCATCAGCATCGGCATTCTCATCCACACCGCCCTTGCTGCTGCAACCTACGATGGCCAGCACCAAAAGCATCCCCCCGAGAATCCTTGTCAACTTATGCATACTTTTCTCCAAAAACCCAATCAAGGTGACCAAGCGGCACCCCGAATATCCCCACCCTTCACTCTGATATTTTGCTTGAACTTGCCATCAAGGGAAACGACAGCCAACTGATCCAACCCACCATCCTTGCGGGTATAAAGAATCATCTCGCCATTTGGCGCAAATGCCGGCGATTCATCAAGTCGCCCGGCGCTCAGCACCCGAAGCTTACGACTACCGAGGTCCATAACGGCGATTCTGAATCCACCCTGCCCCCCATGGACCATCGCTACGCTTCGACCATCCGGCGAAAAGACACCACGTGCATTGTATGACCCGTCATAGGTCAACCGCTGAGGCTCTCCTCCCTGCGCCGAGACGATGTAAAGCTGTGGCTTACCACCCTGGTCCGACGTGAACACCAGAGAACGACCATCCGGTGACCAGTTTGCCTCTGTATCAATCGAATCGCCATGCGTTACACGATGCATCGCACCAGAGCCGACATCAACGGTGTAAATGTCGGGACTCCCGTCCTTCGAGAGGGTCACAGCCAGCTCAGACCCGTCCGGTGACCAGGCAGGTGCTCCATTGATCCCGGGAAGCGAGGAAACCTTCCTTCTTTCGCCTGACGCCAAATTTTGTACGAATACCGCCGCGGTATGGTCTTCAAAAGAAACGTAGGCAAGCCGTTTCCCATCCGGCGACCAATTGGGTGACATGATCGGTTCGGGTGATGTCATCACAATACGGTCGCCTTCGCCGTCCGTGTCCGCGATGACCAAGCGATACTCGCGATCATTCCCGTAACCCGAGGCTGCTACGTAAGCAACGCGGGTATTAAAGACTCCACGCTGTCCGGTCAATTGCTTGTAGATCATGTCGGCGATCTTGTGTGCCGCATGTCTTGCATCGGAGGCCTTGAAAGGGACCCGCTCCGAGAGCTCCTGTACGCCACGGATGGCATCATAAAGAACAAACTCCGCCACGAGGCCGTTACCGCTGCCCGACACAATGCGCCCAATCACGACATGCTCCTGACCTGCTGTTTGCCAGACAGGAAAATCCGGGCTCGCGGGCGGAACCGGCCGTTCAGGCAACTGCGATTCGCGCATGATGGAAAATTTACCGGTCCCGTGGAGATCTAACGCAACGATCTCACTAATCGGGTCACCGGCAAGATTCGGCTGATCGAAGGGGACGATGGCAATTGGCATTGCGCCTTCGGCACCCTGAGTGATATCCACGGTCAACTCCGCAAGCGCCGGAGATACTGAAATGATCAGGAAGAACGCAAGCCGAACGAAAGATCCAAGATGACGAAACATGACTAATCCCGCTGAAACTATTCCGGACTAAACCGGAAGGCAACCACTTGACCGAGCAACTGCTCTGCGACCAGAGCATCCGGTGGCATGGGGAAAGGTGCCGCCTTGCGAACAGCTGCTTCAGCCGATCTTTCGAAGGCAGCATCCCCCCCTGTACAGGAAGCGCTGACAGAGGAAACTCTGCCATCCGCCTGCAACCGCACCTGAATTTTACAGGACATCCCGGCCTCTGCGGATGGCGGACGAAGCCAAGCCTGCTCAACCCGGGGCCTGAAGTAACGACTGACCCATGTCTGGGCTGATTTTTCGGCAGCGGCCTTGGCTTGCGCCTGCCGTTGCGCTTCCTCTTGTGCCATCGCCGCTTTCATACGCGCTTCTGCCTCAGCTTTGGCCTTGGCATCCTGTTCAGCCTTTTTCCTGGCCTCTGCTTCTGCCTTGGCCTTGGCATCCTGCTCGGCCTTCTTCTTGGCCTCTGCATCCGCTTTGGCCTTGGCGTCCTGTTCAGCCTTTTTCTTGGCGTCTGCATCCGCTTTGGCCTTGGCGTCCTGTTCAGCCTTTTTCTTGGCGTCTGCATCCGCTTTGGCCTTGGCGTCCTGTTCAGCCTTTTTCTTGGCGTCTGCATCCGCTTTGGCCTTGGCGTCCTGTTCAGCCTTTTTCTTGGCGTCTGCAT
>CAYFOC010000105.1:0-6446 GCA_964344615.1 uncultured Methylococcus sp. | reverse complement strand
TGCAGATAATGACGTCGTACTCGCCGCCCTCAATGGCTTTGACCATTTCGTCGGTCACTTCACCAGCACTCATTTCGGGCTGCATGTCATAGGTCTTGACCTGAGGTGAAGGAATCAGGATCCGTGACTCCCCTTCGAAGGGCTTATCAATCCCGCCATTGAAGAAGAAGGTGACGTGTGCGTATTTCTCGGTCTCTGCCAAACGCAGCTGCTTGAGACCATTGCGGGAAAGCACCTCGCCCAAGGTATTGGTAATCGATTGCGGCGGGAATGCCATCGGATAGTTGAAATCCTGGTGGTACTCCGTCAGCGTGACGTAGGCACCCAGCTTTCTGACCACCTTGCGTTCAAAACCACTGAACTCTGCGTCATTGATGGCCTTGGTGATTTCTCTCGCACGGTCGGCCCGGAAGTTCATGAAGACCACAACATCTCCATCTTCGAGATGGATCGGCTTTTCTCCAGGACCCACAATGCTGGTCGCCTGAACGAATTCGTCGGTCTCGCCCCGCGCGTAGGCCTCATGAAGACCTTCTAACGCAGAAGCTGCCGTACAAGCTGGCTCACCCGCCACGATCAGATCATAGGCTTTCTCTACCCGATCCCATCGATTGTCTCGATCCATGGCGTAGAAACGACCGCAGATCGTTGCAATCCGACCCGCGCCCAAAGCCTTGAACTTTTCTTCCAGCCCCTTGATCGGCCCTTCAGCGCTCTGCGGCGGGGTATCCCGTCCATCAAGGAATGCGTGCATGTAGACCTTACTGACGCCTCGACGAACGGCCAGTTCGGCCATCGCCTGAATCTGTAGGTCATGACTATGAACGCCACCCGGCGACAGCAGACCGAAGATGTGCAAGGCCTTGCCGTTGGTCTTTGCGGTCTCTGCGGCTTGAACCAATGCCGGAAGATCAAAGAATGATCCATCGCGAATCGCCTTGTTAACGGCCGTGAAGTCCTGATTAATCAAGCGTCCGGCACCCAAATGCAGATGCCCTACCTCAGAATTCCCCATCTGATCATCTGGCAAACCCACGGTTTCACCCGCGCAGGACAGCGTGGTATGGGCACAAGAAGCCCACAAATGTTTCCAGGTCGGGGCATTGGCTGCCGCTATGGCGTTGTATTCGGAGGATTCGTTGTAGCCGAAACCATCCAGAATGACCAAGACAACAGGTTTAGGGCGATGCGAGTTCAACGTATAATCTCCTTAAGACAAACTTCGTCTGGGCTGTTAATCGGTGGGACAGTCGGGGCAGAATTAAAGTTGCAGACCGAGCCCTTTTGGGGCCTGATTTTAGCGGGTTTTAGCAGCTTCGTCCTCCCGGCCCTTTCCATGTGCCGGCATCGGACCACCAGTCAGAAGTGGGGACACTGGAATGGCAAGGGATGATTTGATCAATCGCGAGGAGGATATCTCGCAGGCTGCGCACTGTATCAAAGCCATGGCACACCCACTCAGGCTGAAAATTCTTTGCACTCTGGGCGAAACGCGTGCCAGCGTTCTGGAAATTGTGGACGCGTGCGGCACAACACAGAGCAATATTTCCCAACACCTCGCAATTTTGAAGGACAAGGGAATCTTAGAATGCGAAAAGGAGTCGAACAGGGTCTATTACTACATCGACGACAAACGAATGCTCAAACTCATTGCGCTGATGCGTGAAGTTTTCTGCAGCGAAAATCACTAACCAAAACAACAAAGAACATTACCTTACATGAACGTTAATCCTGATCAGCTCATTGAATTTATCGGCAACCACTGGATGATGACTGCCGCCCTCTTCATCGTCACGATTCTCCTGATTCAAGACATCATCGATAGCGTAACGCGCAAGCACAAAACGGTCTCTCCAAATGAAGCCGTGGTCCTTTTGAACAACGACCTCACTATCGTCGTGGATGTTCGTGAACCTGCAGAATTTGCCGAGGGCCACATTGAAGGGGCACGAAATATTCCTCTGCAAAAGCTTGAGGAGCGCGCCAGCGAACTCGAAGACCATAAGAGCAAGCCCATTCTCGTGAACTGCCAATCAGGCACACGCTCTCTGGCCGCGGGAAAGAAACTGACTCAGCTCGGATTCACCCAGATTTTCGAACTGAAGGGCGGCATGTTTGCTTGGAAGGATTCAAACCTCCCCGTGACTAAAAAGCGCGGCAAGTAAGCACCAGGCAACAGACATACCGAACCCAAGAATCACGTCATGGCTGAAGACAATCAAAACACCCCCGATCGCCAGTTCCAACTGCAGAAGATCTACGTCAAGGATATTTCCTTTGAAACGCCCAACTCCCCAGCCACCTTCATGTTGGAGTGGAATCCGGAAGTTGAATTCAATCTGAGCACCGCCGCCGCCCAACTTCAGGAAAGCACCTTTGAGGTCACGCTGAAGTTGACGGTCACCGTCAAGCTTGAGCAAAAGACCGCTTATCTGATTGAGATTTCTCAGTCTGGCATCTTTGCAGCTGTCGGATTCGAGGAGGCTGAACTGGGGCATTTACTCGGGAGTTATTGCCCGAACATTCTTTTCCCCTATGCTCGCGAGGCGATTTCTGACCTCGTCATCAAGGGGGGGTTCCCCCCCATGCTGCTCGCGCCCGTCAACTTCGATGCGCTCTACGCCCAGCGCGCCGAAAACCAAACCAGCCACTAACCGCTGACGTGTTCAATCCTGACATCACCTTTATCCAGTCTCAGGTACGCTGAATGCATGTCGCAGTATTAGGTGCTGGATCTTGGGGGACCGCATTGGCGCTGGTCCTGGCCAGAAATGGTCAGGACGTCAGACTCTGGGGCCATGATCCTGCAAAGATGGCACGGCTCCGGGATCAGGGCAGCAATGAACAATACCTTCCCGGAATCGTCTTTCCCGAAAACCTCGTCCCTACCCCAGACTTTGAAGAGGCTGTGGTTGATGCCTCGATCATTATCGTAACGGTTCCAAGCCATGCCTTCAGATCCGTTATTGAGCGACTCCCTTCGCTACTGACCCTGCCTCGAAAAGTCGCCTGGGCCACCAAAGGGTTGGAGCTTGAGACCGGACTTCCGCTCCACCATCTCGTCAAAACCATCCTTGGGGACAGCGTAGAAGCGGCCGTTCTCTCTGGCCCGACCTTTGCGGGTGAGGTCGCACGTCAACAACCGACAGCCATCACCGTTGCTTCCGAAAACGATTCCTTTGCCAACGAACTGGTCAGCCTTTTCCATAACCCTCGTTTCAGGGCCTACACCACGAATGACGTCATTGGCGTTGAGCTCGGGGGCGCGGTCAAGAATGTACTGGCCATTGCGGCCGGCATCGCCGATGGTCTTGGATATGGAGCCAATGCACGCGCGGCTCTGGTGACCCGCGGACTTGCAGAACTCATGCGCCTCGGCATCACCTTGGGCGGAAAACCTGAAACCCTGATGGGCCTTTCCGGGGTGGGCGATCTCATTCTGACCTGTACGGATAATCAATCGCGCAACAGAAGATTTGGTGTGGGTCTCGGCCAAGGGCGCCCTGCCAACATTGTGGCCAACGAAATCGGTCAAGAAATCGAAGGCATCCATACGGCACGAATTGTTCACGCCCTATCCATTCAACACCAGGTGGACATGCCGATTACGGAACAGGTTTACCGCATTCTGTATGAAGGTCTGCCCCCTCATGAGGCCGTCAGCAATCTCCTGGTAAGAGATCCAAAACCCGAATCTGACCGCGCCGAACCACGCTAGCCCTCGCCATCATGAACAACCGATCATTGCTGAAAAACCCTACCGTTGCCGGCATTGTCGGAAATATTCTCGAGTGGTACGACTTTGCCCTTTACGGACATTTTTCCGTCCTGATCGGTCGGCACTTCTTTCCTGAAGGGGACCGCATCCTCGCAACGTTTGCGGTATTTAGCGTCAGTTTCTTCATGCGCCCCCTAGGGGCCATGATCTTCAGCGCGATCGGCGATCGTCATGGCCGTCGAAGAGCATTATCCTTGTCGATCCTAGGCATGGCAGCCCCCACGGCAGCAATCGGAATACTGCCGGATTACGCTCAAATCGGCGCATGGGCTACCGTCACCCTCATCATCCTGCGCCTTCTCCAAGGCATGGCTCTGGGAGGCGAGATGGGGGGGGCCGTCACATTCGTGATGGAGCATACCCCCCGCAATCGAGTTGGAAGAGCCTCCGCCTGGGTTCAGGCCAGTACCTGTCTTGGTCTCCTGTCAGGTACGTTGACGGCAAGCAGCCTCTCCCATTTCCTGACTCCATCACAATTTGACGACTGGGGATGGCGCATTCCCTTCATCCTCGGGATTGTTGCAGCCTGGCTCGGATTCATCATTCGACGCAACATGTCCGAGAGCGCGGTGTTTGAAATTGCTCGTAACGAAAACCGCCTGCAGAAGAACCCTCTTGGCGAAATTCACGGAAAGTACCTTGGAGCCATGATGACCGGTATTGGCATTGTAGGCCCCATGACCTGTGGCTTTTTCTTCTGTTTCGTTTACTTCAACAGTTATCTGGTTACAGGCCTTGGTCTTGCCTCAGCCGATGCACTGCTGATCATCTCCATCGGCCTCATACTTTCCCTGATCGCCACGCTAGCGAGTGGCTTTATCGCCGATCATATCGGCTACCGACCTATCCTCCAGCATTCTGGGATCCTCCTCGCCTTGTCCAGTCTGCCGCTCATCGCCTGTCTCTCCGGGGGTCTGGAAATCCATCTGACTCTGGCAGCTTACTTTGCCTTGAGCACCATGCTGGGCGTTTATTGCAGCACGGCTTTCGCTGCAGTCACGGCGCTTTTCCCTACCCCCATCCGCTACAGTGGAATCAGCATCACCGTCAATCTGGCCTCCCCGATTCTTGGCAGCACGGCTCCCCTCTTGGCCGCGGCACTCATGGAATATTTTGGAAGCCAGAAAGGTTTTTTAGTTTTCGGCACATACTTCACCATCCTCTGGATCGTTGCCCTGCTGGCGATCCGAAAAACTGACGCGCTCGCCTTCAAGTCGTGGGGTCAAACCTAACTTGAGACTCTTTCCTCAGGTTTTTCCGGTATCACTTTGGAAAACCAACCCTTACAATGACGCCGCCCTTACCCCCTGACCCATTAGCTGGAAAATATCCCGATGAAGAGCCTGAGGCGCTACCTTCCTGACCCTGCCAAGATACGGGAAATCAAATCCCTGCAGTTTCTGGGCGACAGAATTTATTCGCCTAACCTCTGGTATCTGAATCGACGGTCAGTGGCTCGTGCTTTTGCTGTGGGGCTGTGGGCGATGTACACCCCCCCTCTGCCCTGGCAACAAATCATCGCGGCCATCGGTGCAGTCTATTTCGGCGCCAACCTACCGATTGCTGTCGCGCTGGTCTGGATCACCAACCCATTGACCTGGCTTCCCATGTACTACTTCGCCTATGAAGTAGGTGCCATCGCATTGGGCTCAGCCACTTTCAGCTTTGAGCAGTTTTCAGAACTTTTTGACATCGAAAAAGCCATGTCCCTCGGCGCCCCCCTGCTTGTGGGATGCTTCATTCTGATGAACGTAGGCGCACTCATCGGCTACTTCGGCATTCAATGGCTATGGATTCGAGGTGTGCGTGAGGCGGCCAGTTTTCGTCGGCTGAGAAACATGCCATTCAACACCGCGGAAATGTGCCGGCTGTCTTTTTCAAGTTTCCAACGCTACCTCGACAAACATGAGAGAGCGGTGGAACACAGCAAGCATACGGGGAAGGAATAACCGTTCCCTGTCGATCATCGGACCTAATTCATACTGCTTATGTCACTTCACGAAAAAGCGTTCATCTTTCTCCAATACATTCTTCCCCATCATCTTTTGTCTCGCTTGATGGGCAAATTCACGCATTGTGAGAATCGTTTCATCAAAAACTTGATGATTCGGAAGATTTCCAAAGCCTACAACATTGACCTCTCAGATGCGGTTAATCAGGATATCGAGAGCTACCCTTCATTCAATGCTTTTTTCACGCGCCCCCTAAAGTCTGATGCTCGACCCATCGCCTCTGCTGCACGGAGTATCGCCTGCCCCGCAGACGGCTATCTGAGTCAGAAAGGCCCCATCACAGAGGGTCAGATCGTTCAAGCGAAGGGTTTTGATTACAGCATCACATCGCTCCTCGGGGGAGATCCGGAACGTGCCCAGCCCTTCCAGGGCGGCAGCTTCGCCACGATCTATCTTTCGCCCCGCGATTACCACAGGCTTCACATGCCAATCGGGGGAACGCTTAGGGAAATGATCCACGTGCCGGGACGCCTCTTTAGTGTCAACGACACCACCACACGGCATGTTCCTAACCTTTTTGCCCGTAACGAGCGCGTCGTGGCTATTTTCGACACCCCCGAAGGGCCCATGGCTCTGATTCTGGTCGGCGCGATTTTTGTAGCCAGCATTGAAACCGTCTGGAGCGGCGTCGTAACTCCCCCCACGCGGAGCGATGT
>CAYFOC010000104.1:2962-6455 GCA_964344615.1 uncultured Methylococcus sp. | reverse complement strand
GGCAATCCTGCCTCGAGTTCTGGAAGTATCTCCTTGATGCTGTCGACGACGCTGATGGTATTGGCTCCCGGCTGCCGATGGATGGCCAGGATGACGGCCGGGGTATCGTTGAGCAGACTGGCCTGATTCCGGTTTTCAGGCTCCTCGACGACGCTGGCCACATCTTCCACGCGAATGGGACCGGTGTTGCGGTAGGCGATCACCTGCTTTTTAAATTCCTCCACCGTCATCATCTGGTCGTTGGCCAGAATGGTCATCGCAATCTCTGGCCCATCAAAATTGCCCTTGGCCTGATTGAGGGTCGATTGCGCCAGACTGCTCCTAAACTCCTCAAGGCTGATGCCATAGGCGGCGAGCACCGTCGGGTTGGTCTTGATGTGGATGGCGGGCTTGAGACCTCCGTTCAGGTTGACGAGCCCTACGCCTGGTAACTGTGCAATCTTCTGGGCCAGTCGCGTGTCGGCGAGATCATGCACCTGAATCAGCGGAATGGAAGAAGAGGTCAGTGCCAGCGTCATGACCGGGGCATCGGCCGGGTTGCTCTTGCTGTAGATCGGAGGGGTCGGCAAGTCCTGAGGGAGATAGGTATAGGCGCTGTTGATGGCCGCCTGTACCTGTTGCTCTGCAACATCGATATCAAGATTGAGGCTGAAGAGCAGGGTGATGGAAGAAACGCCGTAACCACTTGAAGATGAGATCTGCGTCAGCCCCGAGATCATGCCCAGCTGCTTTTCGAGGGGGGCGGTAATGGTGGATTCCATGACCTCGGGACTGCCCCCCGGATAGAACGTTCGAACTTGAATGATCGGGTATTCGACTTCAGGCAGAGGCGATACGGGAAGACGCAGAAATCCCACGACGCCCACAAGAAGCAACGCGAACATCAGCATGGATGTCGCGACAGGCCTTTCAATGAAAGGTGTCGATACCCTCATCGGGATTCAGTGCGAGGCTCTTGACCCGAATCCTTGGGAGCCTGAGGTGGATCATTGGCAGGCGGGATTACCTTGATGCCATCGCGCAACTTGTCGAGACCTTCGGTAATGAGGATTTCGTTTTCAGAAAGGCCCGACTCGATCACCATGTCGTCTCCTTCGGCAATGCCTGGAACAACGGGAATGGTCCTGACGGTGTTATCCGCATTCAGGCCAAAGACGTGATAGCCCGAAGGATCCTGCTGAACGGCCTTGCGTGGAGCAATGACGCGGTCTGAAAGCACTTCGAGCAGTAGCCTTACATTGACGAACTGGTTGGGATAGAGCGAAAGATCGTTGTTTTCAAAACGGGCCTTGATTCTGAGGGTACCCGTAGATACGTCGATCAGATTGTCTGCACTCGCAATCCGGCCGCTGGCGATCAGGGAACGACCATCCCGGTCATAGGCTTCAAGCGGCATCTCGGGATTCGCCTTCATTTGTGCCTGAAGCCTGGCGTTATAGTCCTGCGGGATACTGAAAATGACTGAAATCGGCTGCATCTGGGTGATCAGCACGACCGAATCCATCACGTTCAGGATGTTCCCAAGATCAACGAGCTTCAGGCCGACCCGGCCTGAAATGGGGGCGGTGATCCGGGTGAATGACAGTTGAACCTGGGCCGCTTCTATCTGCGCCTGGTCGGTGGCAATCATGCCCTTGAGCTGGTTTACGCTGGCACTCTGTGTCTGGAGCTGTGAGAGCGCGATATAGCCTTCCCGGATCAACTGTTCGTCGCGGGCGAGTTCGGCGATGGCGAACTTCAATTGGGCCTGGTCACTGTCCAGTTTTCCCTTGGCCTGATCCAGTTGGGCCTGATAAATCCTTGGGTCAACTTCGGCCAAGAGGTCCCCTGCCTTGACGTACTGTCCTTCCTTGAAGTGAATTCTCAGGAGTTCGCCGGTGACGCGGGATTTGACCGTGGTGGTATTGAAGGCCTGAACCGTCCCGAGGGCCGTAAGATGGACTTCAAAATCAGATCGCCTTGATCGTTCCGTGCTGACACTGATCGGGCTCTTGGATCCTCCAGACTTGCCACCGGGTCCATTGGGAGCCTCCGGTGCTGAACATTGTTTGACCAGAAACAGAACGCCAATCAAGATGGCGGCAAGAGCCAGCCAGTGGGCATGTGGACGCGGAGTGAAGTTCATCAATGGAGCGAGATTTCCGAAAGCATCGGGGATTGGAACACGTCGTGTCACAAATCACCGGGTTGGTTCAGGACACTCCTTTCATTTTAGCCTCATTCCTTACGCTGAGGGGCCAAGATTCGGCGAATTGCCCACGTATGGTCGACCTACCGGATGAACTTGCTATCGTCTACTGTGGGGCATACCTATCGCAGTCGATAATCCCGAGGAAGGACAATCCTTATCGCTTGAAATCTCAATGACATGCCCGCATTTCGTGGGGTACATTGCAACCCCTGGAGTTTTTTATGAGCGATTTGATTGTGATTGGCTATGACGACCCGTTTCGTGCTGATGAAGTGAGGTTGGGGCTTTTGAAACTTCAGCGCGAATACCTCGTTGATCTTGAGGATGCCGTGGTTGCCGTAAAGGACAAAGATGACAAGGTTCGTCTGCATCAGGCCTTCCCACTGACGGCGATGGGCGCCGCTGGTGGCGGTTTTTGGGGTGCTTTGATCGGTTTGATTTTCATGAATCCCCTTTTGGGTGCGGCGGTGGGAGCGGGAGCAGGCGCGGTTTCCGGCGCCTTGAGCGACATCGGCATCAATGATGACTTCATGAAGAATCTGGCACAGGACTTCAAGCCCAATACTTCGGCGCTTTTTGTACTGGTCCGTAAGGTCACGGCCGATAAGGTGCTCGAAGAGGTTCGAGGAACGGGTGGCAAGATTCTGCAGTCCTCCTTGTCGCATGAAGATGAGGACCGTCTCCAGAAGGCATTATCGGCAGGACGCGAGTTCTGATGACGGCGGCCCAAACGCCGCTGGCGGGAGGGTTGGGCTCGATTCGGCTTCCAACCCTCTTTCTTTCCCATGGTGCTCCAACGCTAGCCCTTGAGGGCGGCGATACGGGTCGGGCATTTGTCGATTTGGGGGAAAGACTAAGAACGTTGAACCCCAAGATTCAGGGCGTGATCGTCATGTCTCCCCACTGGATCACGTCCGAACTCTCAGTTTCAGGACCTCTGCCTGCACCCTTGCTCCATGACTTTTCAGGTTTCCCTGAGGCGTTATATCGGCTGAATTATTCGACGCCTTCATCCACGGTTCTTACCGAACGCGTTATGGATGCCCTGAAGAATGCCGGGTTCACGCGTGCGCAATCGGTTCAAAGAGGACTCGATCACGGTGCCTGGGTACCCTTGCGCTATCTCTTTCCTACGGGCGATCTTCCCGTCGTTCAGATTTCGATGCCTTTCCCGGCCCCGCCTCTTGATTACTTCAAGATTGGCGAAGCCCTGGCCGCGCTCGCAGGTGAAGGCTACCTTCTGATCGGATCGGGTGGTTTAACGCATAACCTTTCCCACTACCGAGGGCAACCGGCATCAGC
>CAYFOC010000104.1:0-2862 GCA_964344615.1 uncultured Methylococcus sp. | reverse complement strand
CCGAAAAAAAACACGGTGGAGACATGCGTGTCCACCTCACGGTGGGATTCGACCAGAAGCTCTTCGGTCACCAGAAAGAGTAGCGCGGCAAGCCCGAAGGAAAGCACGAGATCCAGTGCGTAGTCCGGGAGAAAAGGCAGCCCGATCATGCCGATCAGAGTCCCAAAGCCCAGCAAGGAAAAGATCAGGAAGTTCAGACCAAGGATAAAGGGCCGTGAGCGCTTGATCTTGCGGAGTGAGCCTGTCAGCGTCAAGCCCACCGATAACAGCTCCACCGACAAGGCCAGCGAGAGCAATCGACCGGCATTCTCGAAGGTATGCAAGGTCAGGGCGAGAATCAGGCCATCCAGAAATACATCAACGCCCACCCCGGCCAATAATGGCCATGGAAGTTGTCTTGGGCGAGAGGGTTCATTCTGATCATTTCGGGATTCTGACAAATGCGCCAACAGCAGCATAAATCCCACGCCCGCACTGAATCCGATGGTCAGTAGCGTTGGATTTTGTCGATGAATGATATCGGGCAGAATTTCAACAGCTACGACCGAGAAAATGATGCCGGCAGCCAGATGCTGGAGATGACTCAAACCTCGAGGCCCTATCCGGTAGAAGGTCCCGATCAGCGTTCCGATCATCGCGGCAAGAACGGGAAGACCCGCGTAACGAAGCAGGGTCTCCATCACGGGACCGAGGGTGACAAGAACTTCCAAAAGTGATGCGGGAAGTGGCGAAAGAGCCATGATGAAGTGATTGAGAAAAGGGCTAATACGTAATTTTGATCTTCGCTCGAATTTAACACATCATCATGATCATCATGTGACGCAGGATAGAGATGTGACGGAACTTTCGATTCTGGATCAACGTATTGAGGACATCGTTGATCGAACCAAACAACAGCACCCCTCCTGGCCGTGTCGGCGGGGGTGTGACGCCTGTTGCAGACGCCTATCGGAAAGCCCTCGCATCACCGAAGCGGAGTGGGACCGCCTCAGGGAGCTTATATCCTCACTGGATTCGACCGTGAGAGACCAGATCCATCAAGGCATCAAGGAGGTCAGGGGACAAACATCCCCGGTGATCTGCCCCATGCTGGACAGACAAGAAGGCGCCTGTCTGGTCTATGCCGCGCGGCCTCTTGCTTGCAGAACCTATGGTTACTTCGATCAAAGGGGTATCGGTGTCTATTGCCTTGATATCGAATCGGAGGTCAATCAAGGACGCTTCCGCGATGTGATCTGGGGAAACCAGGATGCCATTGATCGGGATCAGTCTCGCTTGGGTCAACTTCGCTCATTGGATGAATGGCTGACAAGAGACGCCATCGCTTCGGAACCGGAATCATGCGGCGATTAAGGATCCCATCGATCTACGGGGTATTTTTTCTGGTGCTGATCGTCGAGTGTGGCGTCGTGGCACTGGCCTACCAGTACTATCGCGAATTTGACGACAAGGTCTACGCGATGCGGGAGGGCTATCTCCATGAAATCAGTCATGCGCTCCAAGGGCCGCTGGCGGTGTTGATTCAGGAGAAGAAGCTGGCCCCCGATGGCATACGGGAGATCTTTAGTCCGTTTGAAGCATTAACGGGGGAGGGACTCTATGAGGTGGGTTCGAATTCACATCCGGTCCTTGAGTTGGCCGTCTGGGACAAGGAAGGACATCGCATCTACGATTCGGCCGCCTTTCCCAACGACAGCGATACCGTCCCTGAAGAAGTGCTGAGGGCGAAGTCCGGTGAGACCTTTCGCCGGGATGAGGTTTTAGGCGAGGGACAGCGGATCATGCATCTGGGGTCACCGATCACGGCGAATGGCCATGTCATCGGTATCCTGGTGGTCTCCAAAAGCAACCTACTTTTGAAGCCGTTGGTGGACCATGTCGAGCAGTGGCTGGGAATGATCAGCCTCGGTTTCATCATCCTCGTGTTTATCCTCCTGTTGAGTGCCTATCTGTTTCTGTGTCGCCCGATTGAAATCTGGCTTCATCGTGCGGCATTAGGTTTCAATCGCGAGCATGCGGCATTACAGCCCCTTTTGCGACGTCAACGCTTTGGACGGATCGGCCACTTGCTGGATCATCTTTTGGAGTCTCTCTCGCAAAAACGCCATATGGAACGCGTTGTTCCCTATCTGGCTCATGAACTAAAGAACCCTCTCACCAGCATTGCCCTGCATGCTGAACGCCTCAGGGTGACATCAGTGGAGGGTGAACGCCTGAAACTGATCGAAGAGATCCTTTCCGAGGTTCGCATCATGCGCGATATCACGAGACGTATCCTGTGTGTCGGAGCGCTGGAAAAACGCGTCGATCTGGGGGAGGCTGACTGCGTAAGCGTAACTGCGCTCCTTGAAACAGTGCTTTCTGAGAGGCGGTCGGTTGCCGCAATGCGAACGGTACGCCTGACAGTTGATGCACCCGAGGATCTTGAGATCCGTTGTGATCTCATTCTTCTCAAGCAAGCCATCGGCAATCTAGTCCAGAACGCGATTGAACATTCATTCATCGGTTCAGAGGTCCTCATTCATGTAACGGCGGATGAGCACCAGGTCCGCTTCTCCGTTCGCGATCATGGACCCGGCATTCCCAAAGAGGCACTCCAGCATGTGTTTGATTGCTTCTATAGCCATCGCAATGGCGATGAGGGTCGGGAACGTGATGGCGTAGGACTTTTCTTCGTTAAGGAAACCGCTGATCTTCACCATGGTCATGTGACTGTCAAGAATCATCCCGATGGCGGAGTCATCGCCGAGTTCAGTATGCCCCGCTGACACATACGACAAGGCCCTCACGGGGAGGGCCTTGTGGAGCTCAATCAGAAGACGATTGATCAGTGGATATGCATTTCACGGTTATCTGCCGCGT
>CAYFOC010000103.1:0-6564 GCA_964344615.1 uncultured Methylococcus sp. | reverse complement strand
CTTGAGGCTTGTTATGTCAGAAGCGTAGCCTTGCTTTCTCAAATCGAATCCTTTCTCAAGCATGATGATCCGAATCAGATTCAGTGGTTCGAATCCAGAAAAACGGGGTTCAGCCTCAATCGTTCACCCATCGAAATATCGGATGAGTTTCGCCAGTTCCGCGATCGGCTGAAAACAGCGTGGGTGTTCACTTCCGCAACATTGACGGTTCGTGATCGCTTTGATCATTTCACTCACGAACTTGGCATTAGCGGATCTCGAGTCGCAATCTGGAATAGTCCTTTCGACTTTAACAACAGTGCACGGCTCTACCTGCCGCAGGGCCTCCCTGATCCTGCAAGCTCTGATTACACTCAGAAAGTTGTGCGGGCCGCCGTGCCTGCCCTTGAGGCCAGCAAAGGCCGGGCTTTCTTTTTGTTCACATCGCATCAGGCGCTGCAGGCAGCCGCCGGAATGCTTCCCCAATTTGTCAACTTTCCATTATTCATTCAGGGGACTCAGCCCAAAACGAGACTTCTTGAAGCATTCAAGCAATCCACGCACGGGATCCTTCTAGGGACGGCTACCTTTTGGGAGGGAGTAGATGTGCCCGGACCAGCCTTATCTTTGGTCATTATCGATAAGTTACCCTTTGGTTCCCCCGGGGATCCTGTCACCAAAGCCAAACTGGATGCACTTCGTGCCAAGGGACTGAGTCCATTTCTTCACTATCAATTACCGTCTGCCATCATCACGCTTAAACAGGGAGTAGGGCGTTTGTTAAGGGGGCATGCAGACAAGGGGGGGATCATGCTCTGCGATCCGCGGCTACGGAGCAAGTCTTACGGCAAGACTGTCCTCGAGAGCCTCCCCCCCATTCCTATAACAACGGAGCTTTCCGATTTCACCCACTTTCTCGAATCTCTACCCACATCCGCATCATGAAGATTCTTGCTGTTGATACCGCCACGGAAGCCTGTTCAGCCGCACTTTGGATGAATGGAGAGATACTTGAGCGCTATCGTCTCGCTCCTCGGGAGCACAACAAAATCATTTTGCCGATGATCGAAGACCTCCTCCAGGAGGCAGGAATCAGACTGGGTCAACTGGATGGCATAGCCCTTGGGCGTGGCCCCGGTTCATTTACCGGTGTACGGATCGCTACGGGTGTAGTCCAAGGCCTTGCGTTGGGAACAGGGGTGCCGATCGTTCCGGTGTCCACCCTGGCTGCTCTTGCACTGGACGGGCTCCTTGATGCGGCCGCATCCACATTCAGTTACGCACATGCTGCGATCGATGCAAGGATGGGTGAAGTCTACTGGTCGACTTACAAACGCCTGACCGACAATGAGGTTGAGTTGATCGGCGAAGAAAGCGTTATTGCCCCGGAACTTATACCTGAATTGAACGTTGAGCAGGCCATTGGTGTAGGGAGTGGCTGGGTTACCTATGCATCAACGCTTCAAAACCGGCTTCATGATACGAAGATCGCGATCCTTGGGGAGCGATATCCGAGGGCAGGCATGATCGCCCGCCTCAGTGTTGCAAGCTTCCTGAACGGCAACACGTGCTTGCCCGATGAGATTGAACCGGTCTATTTGCGGAACGATGTCGCCAAGAAGCCAGCAAAGAAACCGGTCACTTAAAAAGCAACTGCGAAACCAATATTGCTGATGACGGAAGGGGAATAGGCACCCGTTCCCCCTGCGGATTGTGCCCAGATAGCAACCCGATTATTCGGAGTCCAGATAAATCCGGCGCCAACGGCATTCTGGATGGGCGCAGACCCAATATCCTGAAAACTCACCGTTTGTTGCTGGGGTAGTCTGGGCAAGTTCATAGCGTTGTAGTAACCGTGAACGAAAACAGCGAGATATTTATCCATAAGGTCTCGTTGCAGCGCCCACTGAAAAATAAACTGCCAGGCCTTGGTTCCATAAGCATCTACTTGCTCTGCGGCTCCGAGGTTGTATTCAAAATCAATGTCGAATGGCAACGATTGGTCGAAATTCAAGGTAACACCAGGTGTCGTCCCCTGATTGAAGGCCGCATTTCCAAGATAGCTCGTTTGCACGTAGGCTTCCAAACCTATGGCAGGGAGGTATTGGTCGTCATGTGCATCCATCAGATGAATTTTGGTATCAAACGCAATAGGGGAGAAACCAAAGGCCGAGGGTGCATGCCCCCGATAGGTCGTTGATGCCCCTTGCCATGTCGCGCCGTTTCCATAGACGCGCGCCTCAATGCTGTCCGTCAGGCCATAACGAAGCAGAAATTCGGAATTGAACTGCGGTCCTTGCCCCTTGGCCGGACCGTAATAAGTGAGAGGGGACATTTCAATGTAGGCACGCCCCGCAGGCAGCGTGAATGCACTGTTTGGAAAGTTGGCAAGATCTACACCGGGATTGGCGATATCGGGCTGAGAGCGCCATGCATCTATATTCTCTGGTGAACGTGCACGAGAGCGATCGTAGCGACCACGAAAAAACGCGTCTTCTATCTTGTCTGCGGTATCAGAAACCAGGACATCAAGGTGCCTCGTGGTGTTCCTTTCTGTTGCAGTTACCGAGGCTGTCACGGCCTTAAGTTTCTCGCTTGGAATTTGTCCCAAATAGACGTCCGCAATTTTCTTGGACATCATCCAAAGCTTTCTGTCGAAGATATCGTTATGTGTCTTTCCCCCCGATTCCTTGATCTCGTAGAGATCTGATTCAAATTCGGGAACTTTGGTCTCTTCTGCAGGGGCAAACGATACCGATCCCACAATGAGCGTCGTCATAACCAAGGTCGGGATGAAGCGATGGCGCACGTTAGCGGTTTACTTGAGAAGTGGTACTGCGCGACTCAATTCGGCGTCAACGTAAATCCGAATTCTCCTCTCAATTTGAAAGAACTGGGCTGTCTTCCGCGCACCAATCACTTGAATAAATCGTGGAATGTATCTTTCCCACACCGCTTCCTGACTCTTTTCAATCTTTGTGAAATGTTCGATGAACTTCATTGAGAGTTCATCATCCATTGCGCCGTATTTATCAGCGAGATCTCCCATGTAGGCGATTCGCTCCTCATTCAAGACCTGAAGTTCACGACGATATGACTCATAGATCGGCCAAAAATCATGGGCCTCGGCGGATGACAGCCGCAAGTGTTCCGCAACCAGCTTTTTGTGCTCAACCCCCAGTGCATCCAGCGACTTGATAGCCTTGGCTTTGTACTCCTCAGCCTCGGCCGCCCAGCACTGGGTCATCAAAGACAAGAGCAGAAAGATGCATAGACGAGAGAAATTCATTTTTACGCGGAGTAGGGGGTATTCAGGGTAATGTTTGAGTGCATCGCTATAGTAGAATGCAAGGATGTCACAATTCTTCCAACTACACCCAAAGGATCCTCAGCCACGTCTAATTAAACGTGTCGGTGAAATCCTCCGCGCCAACGGGCTGATTGTCTATCCGACCGATTCTTCCTATGCCTTCGGCTGCCGAATCGACAACAAGGATGGACTTGATCGTATATGCCGTTTGCGACGTTTGGGGGAGGATCATAACTTCACCCTGATTTGCAAAGATCTGGCCCAGGTTTCCACCTATGCCAAGATGAATAATGAAGGGTTTCGTCTGATCAAATCGCTGACGCCGGGGTCATTCACATTCATTCTTGAAGCCACGCGTGAAACCCCTAGGCGCATGCAACATGTCAAGCGCAAGACTATTGGAATCCGCTTGCCTGATGATGCCATCACGGCAGCCATACTTGCTGAACTGGATGAACCCTTGTTCAGCTCGACATTGCTTCTCCCAGAACACGACGATCCGATGAGCGACCCGGAGGACATTCGTGATCGCCTTGAGAAGGATGTTGAACTGGTGATCGATTCGGGTGTCGTACCTTACAACCCGACCACCATTATCGACCTGACAGGGACACATCCAGAAATTGTCCGTCAGGGTGTGGGTGTTGCGGACAGCCTCCGTTAAACCACCATCAGAGAACCTACCATGGAAATGGACGCTCTTTCTGACGAACAAGCGATCATCGTCAAAATCCTGCCGATTCTGTTCGCAATCACCCTGCATGAAGTGGCGCATGGTTACATGGCCAAATTTCTTGGCGATGACACGGCACAAAGGGCAGGGCGACTGACCCTCAACCCTCTGGCACATATCGACCCCATTGGAACGATCATACTGCCAGGCCTCATGCTGGTCATGGGGGGCAACTTCCTTTTTGGCTGGGCCCGTCCCGTCCCCGTCAATGGCGCGCGAATTACCCGCTACCCCCGTTGGGGCATGTTGCTGGTTGCCTTGGCCGGCCCGATGTCGAATGTGCTGATGGCCCTCTTCTGGGCATTGCTGTTCCACGCCGTTCCCTATGTCGGCAGTGACATTCACCAGCTCGGGCTGGTCGAAATGTGCAAGGTAGGCATGATGTTCAACATCATCCTGGCTGTATTCAATATGGTTCCGATTCCACCGCTTGATGGCGGGCGCGTGCTTTTGGAAGTCCTTCCTTACAACATGGCCCAAAAATACAGCCAAATCGAACCCTATGGGTTCTACATTCTTCTAGGCCTGATGTTCACCGGAATCATCAACATCTTCGTTGCGGTGCCCATGCATCTCCTTCGTGGGCTTTTAGCTGGGATTGCGGGCTTTTGAACGAAACCACGGGAACAGATCATCTTGACCCTGAGATACACGCTGCGGAGGTTTCACCGGATGGACATCCCGTAGCCAAGGTCTTAGGTTCTCCCGTACACGATCTTCCAGACGATCTCTATATTCCTCCGGATGCCCTTGAGGTTTTTCTCGAAAACTTTGAGGGCCCACTCGATCTTCTCCTTTACCTGATCAGACGACAGGGTTTTTCCATCGTCGAGATCCCGGTTGCAGACATTACCAAGCAGTACATCGCTTACATTGAGCTGATGTCAGAACTTAAGATTGAATTGGCTGCTGAATATCTGTTGATGGCTGCCATTCTTGCCGAGATCAAATCAAAGTTATTGCTGCCACGACCCGAAGCGTTGGAAGGTGAAGAGAATGATCCGAGGGCTGAACTGATCCGACGGCTTCAGGAATACGAACAATTCAAGGCCGCAGCACTTGAGATTGACCAGCTCAGTCGACTTGAACGAGATGTTCATGAGATTGATACCGACACCTCGCAAATTCGGATCAATAAGGTCTATCCCGATGTTAACCTTGAGGAAGTATTGAAGGCCTTCAAGGATGTACTTCGACGAGCCGACCAAGTCACCCACCATCAGATTCGGCGTGAGCCCTTGTCCATCCGTGAGAGAATGTCACGGATACTCGGCGTTCTCTCTTCCTCTACAAGTCTCCCTTTTCATGCCTTGTTCGATGTGACAGAGGGTAGAGCAGGTGTCGTTGTGTCGCTCCTGGCCATACTCGAAATGAGCAAGGAACGAATCATTGAAATCATTCAGGACGAACCTTTAGGACCCCTCGAAATCCGCGCTTTGGCCACGACGGGCGATATGTTGATATGAACCTGAAATCCATCATCGAAGCCGCCTTGTTTGCAGCAGGCAGACCCCTTTCCGTTGCAGAACTTTCTTCGCTGTTCGACGATGACGAACGCCCTTCGAACGCTCTTATTACAGATGCACTTGAGGAGATTCAAGCTGAATATGCAGACAGGACCCTTGAAGTCCGCAAGGTTGCCAGTGGTTATCGCCTGCAAGTTCGTGAAGGGTTTTCCCCATGGCTAGCACGTCTTTTTGAAGAACGACCGGGGCGATATTCCAGAGCCTTTCTTGAAACTCTTGCCATCATTGCCTACAGACAGCCTGTTACTCGTGGGGAAATAGAGGATATACGAGGCGTTGCAGTAAGTTCTGGCATTATCAAGACCATGTTGGAGCGGGAGTGGATTAGGATAGTTGGGCACAAGGAACTACCAGGGAGGCCGGCATTATTTGCAACGACCCCCGCATTTCTCGATTACTTTTGCCTGAGTTCGCTCTCTGATCTTCCGCCTTTGCAGACCTTTATCGATGATCTCGGTATCGCAGCAGCCGCGGATAAACTCGATCATGCAGTACCCGTTCCTGTGCAAGGTTCAATTGAATTACACGATGCCTCATTGGACGAGGCCGTCGATCACGACGAGACAGAATTAGATGAGCAAAGACACGAAGATCCCAAAGACACCGAAGACCTCTGACGTATCGAAAGATGCCGATCAGGGCGAGCGCCTACAAAAGGTGCTTGCAAGGTTAGGCCTCGCAAGTCGGCGTGAAATTGAAGAATGGATCAGGAATGGCCGGGTAACCATCAATGGCCAGTATGCGAAGCTTGGCGACCGATATAAATCGGGGGACCGCATCACCGCGAATGGACGTGCCCTCAATCTGGAGGCGGGCCTTCAGGAACCCACGCGTGTCTTGATCTATCACAAGCCCACAGGTGAGGTGGTCACTCGGCGTGATCCAGAAGGTCGGCCGGTGATTTTCGCTCAACTGCCGAAGCCTACACGCGGTCGTTGGATTTCGATTGGACGACTCGACATCAATACACAAGGCCTTCTGCTGGTTACAACCAATGGGGAACTGGCAAATCGGCT
>CAYFOC010000102.1:0-6583 GCA_964344615.1 uncultured Methylococcus sp. | reverse complement strand
AGGATTTGGTCTTGGTACCCGCCTTCACCTTCGCTGTCCGGGGACGGCTGGATTGAACGCGTCCTGCACCCTGATCAGATGCTCCCCGAGCAATTCGATCAAAGTCGGCAACCACCCCACGCGGTGCCGCTCCTTGCAACTGAGCAAATCCATCGTCCAAAATTTCACGCATGTGCCGGTCTCGGCCAGGTGCGCTCATGCCACCAAACACCACACCGATCAGCCGATGGCCATTCCTCTTGGCGGACGCCACAAGATTGAATCCAGAGGAGTTGATGAATCCGGTCTTGATGCCATCCATGCCCGGATAGGTTTCCATCAGGTGATTATGGTTATCAAACCCATGACCATGGTAGTAGAAGCGCGGCGTTGAGAAATACGGGTAGTACCGTGGAAAATCATAAATCAGCGCTCGTCCCAACTTGTACATGTCGCGCGCCGACGTCCACTGCCCTGGATCTGGCAAACCCGATGCGTTCTTGAAGACCGAGTCACGCATTCCCAATGCCCGTGCCTTGGCGGTCATCATTTCCCCAAACGCACTTTCGGTTCCACCCAGATTTTCTGCGATCACGGTTGCCGCATCATTAGCAGAGCGGGTCACCAACGCAAGGATGGCGTCTTCAACCCGAAGCGTGCTCCCCGCTTCAACACCCAGTCGCGAGGGGGGACGAGAAACCGCATAACGGGACACCTCAAGCGGTGTATTCAAGGTGATCTCGCCCTTCTCTAGCGCCTCAAAGACGAGATAGAGAGTCATCATCTTGGTCACTGATGCAGGATGACGTAGACCATCCGCATCTTTTTCATAAAGGATACGCCCCGACTCCGGCTCGACGACAAGAGCCGAATACTGGCCGGCCACTGCCGCCTGGGAAAAACCGACGAATGCGACCAAAACAAACAGGAATTGACGGAGGAATCGAGACTTCATGAATGAATGCTGACAGCGTGTTTACAGATAATTAAAGGAAGAAACGGCCTTATTCGCCCCGTCTCATGATGCGTTGCTTTTCGCGCTCCCAGTCGCGATCCTTCTCGGTGGCTCGCTTGTCATGCTGCTTCTTGCCTCGAGCAAGACCGATTTCAAGCTTGGCCCGACCCTTTTTCCAGCCAAGGACCAAGGGTACGAGGGTGTATCCTTTGCGCTCAACGTGACCAATCAACTTGCTCAGTTCGTGACGGTGCAGGAGCAATTTACGGGTTCGGGTCGCTTCGGCGATGATGTGGGTACAGGTAGACGTCATGGGTGATACGTGCGAACCGACAAGAAAAGCTTCCCCATTCTTGAGCACCACATAGCTTTCCTTGAGCTGAACCCGACCGGCCCGTAAGCTCTTAACTTCCCACCCCTGAAGCACGAGGCCTGCCTCAAAGCGCTCCTCGATGAAATAATCGTGTCCAGCTTGCCGATTGACGGCGATGGTCGAACCGCCTGACGTCCCCTTCTTCTTGTTCGCTGCCATCGTTTTCGGCCAACCCTGACGTAACCGCCAAAACTTGCTATTTTACTCGAAAGAGACGCTTAAACCTAAGATCCCTAGCCATCGATAAAAACCATGAGCCAGAAAGTCCACGCGCCCATCCGTTGGTCCTCGCAAATCGCCTTCATTACCGCCGCAGCTGGAGCCGCGATCGGCCTCGGCAATATCTGGAAATTCCCTTATCTGGTGGGTGAAAACGGAGGCGGGGCTTTTGTACTGGTTTATCTGGCCTGTGTTCTGGCCGTAGGCTTGCCTCTTCTGATCGCTGAAACCTTGCTTGGACGCCTGGGACGCCGGAATCCAGTGGAAACCATGAGAATTCTGGCCAAGCGCTACAAATCATCTCCGCTATGGTCCATCACCGGATGGTTCGGTGCGATTGCAGGGTTTTTGATCCTGTCCTACTACTCCGTGATCGCGGGTTGGTCGATGGCTTACCTGTTCAAGATGGCCGGAGGATTCATGGGTGGCATTACCCCTGAACTGGCCCATCAAATCCTTACCGATCTCCAAGGATCTTCGGACGTACAGGTGATCTGGCATACGATTTTCATGGTGCTGACAGGCGTCATCGTGGCTCGAGGGCTTGCCGAGGGAATCGAAGCGGTGACGCGGTTCATGATCCCATGCCTGCTGGTGATTCTGCTGATACTGGACGTCTATGGCGCAACAACAGGCGGATTGGGGCAAAGCCTCGAATTCCTCCTGAAACCCGATTTCAGCAAGCTATCCGGTGAATCAGTCCTCATCGCACTGGGCCAGGCATTCTTCTCTTTGGGCCTTGCGACCGGTTCGACGATGGCCTATGGCTCCTACCTCCCCAAGGAGGTCTCCATCAGCCGAACGACCGCGTGGGTTGCGATTGCAGACACACTGGCCGCCATGATGGCGGGCATAGCGATCTTTTCAATCGTATTTGCCAATAAGATGTCCCCGGACGTAGGGCCAGGCCTTATCTTTGAAACCCTCCCCATCGCATTCAGCCATATGCCATTGGGCGGATTCTTCGGAACTATTTTCTTCGTTCTAATCTTTTTTGCTGCCATCACATCGGCGGTGGCCCTGATCGAACCAGCCATCTCGCTGCTTTCAGAAACCTACCAATTGACTCGTGCAAAAGCGGCCCTCTATGCGGGCGGTGTTTGCTGGCTGCTGGGCCTTGGAACCATCGGCGCCTTTCGCGGCAGCCTCGAATTCCACGTCCATGGCATGAACTTCTTTGAGCTGGTCGACTTCATCACCGCCGACCTGATGTTGCCGATCGGCGGCATCCTGATTGCGGCGTTTGTAGGCTGGGTCATGCCGGCAAAAGACCGTGAGGCCAAGCTGGACCTTGGGTCGTATGCGAGCATTTGGCTCACCCTCACCCGTTATGTTGCTCCGGCTGCGGTGTTCATTGTTTTGCTGGAGGCAACCGGGCTGCTATAGGTCCAAGCCCATGGACCCGATCACCATTCGTGTTGAAGTCGCCTATGCACGGCCGGATAAGCAGAAAATCATCTCTGTTTTACTGGAGGAAGGAAGCACAATAGAAGTAGCCGTGATCAAATCCGGCATGCTTGAGGCCTTCCCCGAAATCAATCTCGAGAGCCAGACGACAGGGATTTTCGGCCTTATCCGACCTAGGGATCACATTCTGAGGGACGGTGACCGCGTGGAGATTTACCGGTCTTTACTGACTGACCCAAGAGATGCGCGGAGAGAGCGCTCCAGGGCGCGCCCTTAGAATCGCTCAATCATCGTCATCCGAACCAAAAAGGCCCTTGACCTTCTGGACGAGGGTCCTTTCACGGCTAATTGCGGGAACTGAAATCGTCGAATCCTTCTTCAACTCAATGGAAGGTAGGGTTCCGGGCCTGAAATCACCCTGCAATTGACTCAATTGATCACCTTGAAAGATCAAGGTTACATTCTTCTGAACACGGACATCGTTTCCGGGCTGATTGGAGTAGATGTAGTCCCATCGATCTTCGTGAAAGGGATCAACCAGCATGGGCGTACCCATGATGAAAGCAACCTGTCGCTGGCTCATGCCCGGCCTTAATTGGTCGACCATTTCCTGTGAAACAACATTGCCTTGATGGATGTCCTGACGATAAGTGAACGGGATCCAACTGTAGTTGCAGGCCGAAAGTTGGAGACTCAGCAAAAGAGCCAGACCAACAAGGGATTTTTGCGGCATATGCGGCATGGTATGATTGATTAGCCTTGATAGCCTTTCATCATACCCGATGGAGGCCGGCATAACATCGGAACGGAGCAACCTCTGGAAAGCAAAAACATCCGGAACGCGGGCCTGAAGGTCACCCTCCCCCGTATCAAGATTCTCGAAATCCTGGAACGCCCTAATTACGCGCAGCATTTAAGCGCGGAAGATATCTTCAAGACCCTGGTCAGCGAAGGTGAGGAAATTGGCCTTGCGACCGTGTATCGGGTACTCACGCAGTTTGAGGCCGCAGGACTCGTTGTCCGACACCACTTCGAGGGGGGAAATTCCGTCTTCGAACTGAATCGCGGCGAGCATCATGACCATCTGGTCTGTGTCCATTGCGGAAAGGTCGAGGAGTTTCACGATGAAATGATCGAGAAACTTCAAGCCAGCATCGCACAGCAAAGAAATTTCAAACTGACGGATCACTCGCTCTGCCTCTACGGCATTTGTGGCGAATGCCAGACCGCCAGACCACTGCCCTAGCCTATTTCGCCGTTGTCGGCATTCAATTCCTCCATGTTCAAGCCACTTACCATTTTTATTGGCCTGCGTTACACGCGGGCAAAACGCCGAACAGGATTCATATCCTTCATCACCTTTACATCCGTCATGGGAATCGCGCTAGGGGTCGCTGCCCTGATCACGGTTTTATCCGTGATGAACGGGTTTGAGGCCGAACTCCGCGAACGTATTCTTGGAATGACATCCCACGCGTCCATCACCGGCGTCGATGGTGAATTGCATCACTGGGAAAAGATTGAGCCCGCGCTTCAAACCGAAGCACGCGTTCAGGGATGGGCGCCGTATGTGGAAGGCCAAGCCATGGTGAATTCTGATCGACGCGTCAGTGGCACCATGATTCGAGGGATCGAGCCCACATACGAGCCGCGAGTCTCCGAAGTAGCCAACCGCCTGGAACAAGGAAAGATTACCGATCTTAAACCTGGGGAATTCGGGATTATTCTGGGTGCAGAACTCGCAGATCACCTTGGCGTCATTACCGGAGACAAGATCACCGTCATCACGCCTCAGGTGACCGCTACCCCTGCGGGGATCCTGCCACGACTGAAACGTTTTACCGTGGTCGGCATCTTTCATGTGGGAATGTTTGAATATGACCGAAACCTGGCTCTTATTCATCTTGAGGATGCCAAGCGGCTCTTCGGGATGGATGATGCTGTAACGGGACTCAGGCTTAAGGTCGACGATGTTTTTTATGCGCGACAGATCGCACGAGAATTGGGGCCACGACTCCCCGAAGCCTACTACATAACGGATTGGACGCAGGCACACAGCAACTTCTTCAAGGCGATTCAGACCGAGAAGCGTGTGATGTTCATTATTCTGCTTCTTATTGTAGCCGTGGCGGCCTTCAACATTGTCTCAACGCTAGTGATGGTCGTCACCGACAAGCGCGCTGACATTGCAATCCTTAGGACTCAAGGGATGCCCCCACGCTCCGTCATGGCCATATTTATCGTGCTTGGAACCATCATCGGTCTTTTTGGCACCCTGATTGGCGGCATTGGTGGAGTGATACTGGCCCTGAACGTTGAGACAGTCGTCCCCGCCATCGAGCATCTTTTTGGCGTTCAGTTTCTATCCGCAGATGTCTACTACATCAGTGAACTCCCATCACGGCTCGATTGGAATGATGTTTTGCACATCACGATCGTCGCATTTCTTCTTTCAATCCTGGCAACGATTTATCCTGCTTGGCAGGCTTCATTGATCCAGCCTGCGGAGGAACTTCGCTATGAATAAGGTCGTTCTCTCCTGCACGAATCTCAGTAAGCGCTTCACCCAAGGTGAGCTTGATGTCAGCGTACTAGACGATGTGAGCCTTCGTATTGATGAAGGGGATCGCGTGGCGATCATGGGGACCTCAGGCTCAGGAAAAAGCACGTTACTACACCTGTTGGGAGGCCTAGATCGTCCGACATCAGGTGACGTAGAACTGATGGGAAAAAGGCTCTCCACCCTGAAGGAGCCCGAGATTTCGAAGCTCAGAAATGAATCACTGGGTTTTATCTACCAGTTCCATCACCTTCTGGGCGAGTTCACGCTTTTAGAGAACGTTGCCATTCCACTTCTGATCGGACAATCGACCGTCGAAGAAGCTCAGGAGCGAGCCAATCAGCTTCTCCAGCAAGTGGGGCTGGGCAACCGCGTAAAGCACAAACCCGGAGAACTCTCCGGAGGCGAGAGGCAACGTGCCGCCATCGCACGGGCTTTGGTCACTAAGCCGCGCTGTGTTCTAGCGGATGAGCCCACAGGAAATCTAGATAGAAAGACAGCTGATGCCGTCTACGAATTGATGCTAGAACTCAATCAAGCATATGAAGTGAGTTTTCTGGTCGTCACGCACGACGCCAAGTTAGCCTCGCGGATGGACAAGCAGTGGCACCTAGAAGACGGGAAACTTCGAATCGAGTAACCCTTCTTCCCCTTTCATCAGCTTCAGCAAGAAGCGAGCGCACCTTACGCCAAGGAAGAAGTAGTAGCCTAATCGCAGCAATTTTTAGCGACGAGGCATCCCATGCCTTTGAAGCCCTTAGCACCTCTGCGCTATTGGTTCCGCTGGCCGTCTGCGGTCGCAGATGGGCTAAATTCCAAAAGTCCGTTAGAGACATCCCTCTCATTCGTTTCACAGGACTATCGATGCTCCAAAAAAGAGCCGCGAATAGTAAAAACGATTTGGAACGGGCCGATTTAAGGAATGTCGTGCCGACTAGACGAGGCTGAAAAGCCTAGACGATGGGTGACAGGTTGATTTCCTATCCCAATGCGCATTGAGTAACACCGAATAAGGTGTGCTACCGCCTCTTCACGCCGCCATCGGCGTTAATTTTGTCTGAGGCTTAAAAAGTAAAAACCCCCGGGCCTT
>CAYFOC010000101.1:0-6584 GCA_964344615.1 uncultured Methylococcus sp. | reverse complement strand
TTTCACGACTGATCTGAGAAGGGCCATCAAGGACTTTGACATCCGCGAGGTCACCCAGTCGAACGATGGCCCCATTGGGCGATTCGAGCAATATGTCTTCAATGGTTCCCAATGTGTCGCGAAACTCCAGGGGGTAGCGAACTTGAAGCGGGAAGCGTCTTTCACCCTCATAGACATCCGTCGCTGTGCGACCACCGATAGCGGTTTCAATGACATCGTTGACGTCCGCAACGTTAATTCCATAGCGGGCGATCATATTGCGATTGATTTCAAGCGTCAGGAATTGCTGGCCACTGAGTCGCTCGATGCGGATGTCGGATGCACCCTCAACGTCATTCACAATTCGGAGAATATTGCTGCCCAACTGCTTGAGGGTTTCGATGTCATCACCGAAAATCTTGATTGCTACATCAGACCGGACTCCCGTCACCATTTCAGCGACTCGAGCAGCGATTGGCTGAGAGATCACCACTTGAATGCCATTCAGAGAGGCGAGGGTATCTCTGATGGCTTCAACGATTTTCGCCTGATTCCAATCCTCGGGAAGATGATCTTTTGTGACGAGGCTGGCTATAGGGCTCGATTCATTTTCGGGTTGAGGATCGGTGGGGTTTTCACTTCGACCGAGCTGAGAGACGACATGATCAATGCCGGGAACGGCTTTGACCAGGCGCATGGCCTCCATTTCAAGTTTGAGTGACTCACTCAGCGACATGTTCGGAGGGCGAATGATGCCTGTCACAATACTGCCTTCCTCCATTTCCGGCATGAATGTAGTACCAAGAAATGGGAGGAGGGTGATCGTCGCCAGGATGGAGACGCTAGCCATTAAAAGGACACCGCGGGGATGCCTCAGTACGCTATTAAGAAGATTCTCGTATCCGACTCGTAATCTTCTGAGAAGCTGATTTTCTCTTTCTTCGCGACCATCCAGAATGAAGCTGCAAAGCACAGGCGAGAGAATGAGAGAAATCACCAATGAGGCAAAGAGGGCGATCGCAATCGTATAGGCCAGGGGAGCGAAAAGCTTTCCCTCGATGCCCTGCAGGGTCATCAAGGGCAAAAACACCAGGCAAATTATGCCAACGCCGAACACGACAGGTGTGCCTACCTCTTTAACCGCCCGAAAGATGGTCTCTCCCCGGATCCGGTTTGGAGCGTCTTTTTTTCCACTCAATCTGGCGAAGGCATGTTCCACGATGACAACGGAGCCATCCACCATCATGCCTATCGCAATCGCAAGCCCACCCAGTGACATCAGGTTTGCGGAAAGACCAAGGTGATTCATCGCAATGAAGGTGAGTAGCGGGGTCAAGAGCAAGGTCGCAACGACCACCAGACTGGACCTTAGATCACCTAAAAAGAAAAAGAGCACCAAAATGACTAGGAGACTTCCCTCCATTAGAACTTTGGTGACCGTGCTGATTGCTGCATCGACAAGTTGAGAGCGGTCATAGAAGGGGACAATATTCAGCCCGCCCGGGATCAGGCCCTTCTGGTTGATTTCATCAACGCGATGCTTGATATCCGTGACAATCTTCTTTGCGTTGCCGCCGCGAAACATCATGACAATGCCGCCCACGGCTTCCGTCGTCCCATCCTTGATGACAGCACCAGACCGGGGTGAAACATCGATCATGACCCGTCCAATGTCATGGATGTGTACCGGCGTTCCATCCAACTCCTTGAGTACAACATCCTCGATGTCATCGACATCCTTGAAGAGACCAACACCCCGAATCAGATACTGTTCGTCATAGTGAGGAAGCTTCCCACCACCGCTATTGGCGTTATTGCGTGCAAGTGCCGTGTAGACATCAGAAAGCGTGACGTCATAGTGGCGAAGGCGATCCGGATCAGGCTCCACGCGATATTGGCGCTCATAGCCACCAATTGAGTTGATCTCGGCTACACCCGGTATCCCTCTTAAAAGCGGTCTGACGACCCAGTCTTGAAGGGTTCTACGCTCCGTTAGTTCCTCGATTGGTAGGGGGTGCCCTGATTCCTCATGCCTTTCAAGCGTGTACTGAAATACTTCTCCTAAGCCGGACGAGACGGGGCCAAGGACAGGCGTCACATGGGGAGGGAGCTTGGCGCCTGCCTCGATCAGACGTTCGATAACCAGCTGACGCGCAAAATAGATGTCGGTCTCATCTGAGAAAACAAGGGTGATTTGGCTAAGGGAATCACGATTGCTGGAGCGCATCTCCAATAAGCCCGGAAGCCCTGTCATGGCGATTTCAAGCGGAACGGTGATGAAACGTTCCACCTCTTCGGGGGATCGCCCCGGTGCTTCGGCTGCAATCTGCACCTGGATGTTCGTCACATCCGGAAAGGCATCGATATTGAGTTGGCGGAGTTCGAAGAGTCCTGTGACTGTAAAGGCCAAGGCGACGATGAGTACGATCAATCTTCGGTTTAGCGCATAGCGGACGAGCGCTTCGACCATATCTATTGCCCCTGAGATTGAATTCTGACGTTGTTGAGCTGAAAGCTTCCGGTTGTGACGATTCGTTCACCGGAGCTTAGGCCAGCTATGACGCGTCTTCTGCCGTTAATTTCGTCGTCCAGGACCACTTTTCTCAGCTGATAATGATGGGGTTCGGTTTCAACAAAAACATAGTCCAGATTCTGTTCTCGTATGACAGCGTTTGCGGATACGGAGAGCGCGGGCACAGAGGGCTTCTGGATCGATAGACTGGCGAGCATTTCAGGTTTAAGTCGAAAATCCCGATTGGGAAGTACGACACGAATCTTGATCGTTCGGGATTCGGGATCCACCGTACTGGCGATGAAGCTTAGATTCCCCTTGAAGGTTTGATGTGCAAGCGCGGGGATCTCGATTTCGGCCGGTGCATTGATTTCAAGCGCCGAGGCTGACTTTTCCGGGACTTCAGCCACAATCCAGACCTCCGAGAGGTCAGCGACAATGAACAGTTCGTCCGAAATCTCAACGATCTGGCCCACCGAAATTCGCCGATCAATGATGCTGCCATTGATGGTTGCCGTGATGGGAGTGTTTGAATTGACGCTTTTATGCTGGGCGATTTTCTGAATGTCATCCGCATGCATGCCCATTACGCTGAGCTGGTCAGCCAGTGCATTCATTTCGATTTCCTTTTCCGTCAGGACGGACTCGCGCTCCTTGAGGTTCAGGAGGCTGATAATGCCTTCGTCATAGAGCTTTCTGGACCGTTCGACATAAAGCCGTTTCAGTTCGACCTGTGATTTGGCCTTGAGGAAATTGGCCTGCGTGTCACTCAATTGTGTGCTGTGCATGACAGCGAGTACCTGGCCCCGGGACACTCTCTGGCCGATATCCGCTTTCACCTCAATGACGCGACCACTGATACTGGGGCCAATCTTGGCCAGGACGTTTTCATTGACCGAGACACGGCCTGAAACGCGAAGGGCATCTTGAAGGGTCGACTCTACGACCGTTTCAACAGCAAGCGTACTTTGAAGAGAGGCGGGAGGCTCAATCGTTACGGTAGCAGGGTCCGCATGGCCGGGAAAAGCGGCGATTAGTAAAAGGGCAGAGGTCAGGCTTTTCTGGAAATGGCTCAGTACTTTCAGATGGCTCAAAAGAACTCCTGTTTGAATTTCCAGATGGTAAATGGGTAAGGTAGGGTATACGCCCCTGCGAGGGCATTGTAGTTCGTCCCCACGGCCCTTCGCTTTTTGATGGGGAGCCTTCGAGCGAGTCCCCGTATATCAGGAACGGCGAGTTCCTGATGGTTCAATATGCCCCTGTCTATCAACTATCATAAGGCTTTTCGATGACTCTGGACTTGAAATGATGGAAAGGTCCCTCGTCCCAAAGTCCAGTCAAGTTTTGGAATAATCGGGAGTGTCTGATCGATGAATGCTACAAATGCCAATGCTGGTCGCGGAATGCCCACTTCGTTGCTGAAGGTTCTGGCTTTCGTTCTGGTCATCATTCCGTCGTTTTCAGGTCATGCAGCAGGCGATCTTTTCGCGAGTGCGGCCAAGCGATTCAGTCCACTTCCTGACACCTTGGCCGAACCCGGGCAGACAATTTCCCCGGAACGATCCACACTAGGGCGGAAGCTCTTTTTTGACAAAAGGCTGTCTTTAGATGGATCGGTAAGTTGCGAGACCTGTCATCTGCCAGGGCTTCATGCCACGGATGGCCTGAATCGCTCTATTGGCGTTGAGCATCGATTGAATCTCAGGAATGCTCCGACGCTTCTGAATGCAGCGCTTCAGTTCCGGATTCACTGGGATGGCGCTCGGCAAGATGTAGAGGATCAAGCCACCCAATCGCTGATTGGTCCCGCAAGCTTTGGAAACATGGATTACCAATCCGTTATTTCCAAACTCAAAGCCCTCGGCTACGAGCATGATTTCCAGAAAGCGTTTCCTGGTGAGAAGGATCCTGTTCAGCCCGCCAATTGGGGAAAAGCCATTGGGGCTTTCGAGCGCACATTGGTGAGCCCATCAGCCTTCGATACTTATCTCAAAGGAAACATGTCTGCGTTGAATGAATCCGCCAAGGAGGGGCTTCGCTTGTTCATGGATATCGGTTGTGCAAATTGCCACGATGGTATCCTGCTGGGTGGCATGCGCTACGCAAAGTTCGGGATATTTGAAGATGTTCCTTCAAAGACCGATGATGAGGGAAGGGCTGGGGTGACCCACGCACCTGCTGATCGCATGGTCTTCAAGGTGCCGCCTCTACGGAATGTCGCAATGACCCCCCCTTATTTCCACGATGGTTCTGTCGATGACCTTGGGGCTGCCATCCGTGTGATGGCAAAAGTGCAGCTCGCTCGCGACCTGACTGATGCTGATGTGAGTGCTCTCAAAGCGTTCCTTGCGAGTCTCACGGGGACTATCCCCTCAGACTTCAAGGCCCCCTGAGTCTTTGCATATGGTCACTGGGTCGGAGATTCCATTTTCTGGAGCACAACGATGCGATCCAGAATCTTTTCGCACTCAGCGACTAGAAGCATGTACTGTGCATCGTCCTCTATAGCGTCAGCATCCTTTGTAAGCCGATCGTAGATAGCCTCAACATCACTTCGATAGGAGGCAATGTCACTCGGGAGGAATGCTTCTGCCTCCCCTTGTGAAATGGTTCGCCGAATATGACTCAGGCGCTCCCAGATGGGCTTGTTCCGCAACCGAGAAAGGTGGCTTCCGACCTCGAGGAAGAGTTGAATGAGCGTGTATCCGACACTCACAATGCCGAGGAAGAGTACCCAATAGCGATCAATCAGTCCGGCAAAGCGGGCAGGGAAGTAATTCAAAGTGTTCGGCATGCCGAACGTGTAGAAGTGCTGAGCTGCTTCGCTCAAAGGGATCTGGGTGTCCATATATCGTGGAAAACGTTCAGCACTCCCAAAAAGGAGGCTGTCGGGTTTTCTGCTGACTTGACGCGCCGCGATCAGAAACATCGTCTGCAAATCAGGATGGGTCCCTTTCCTAACCACCACGTTCAGCGTGGTCGCAATCAGGTGGACATCTTCGGGTGGTCTTACATCGTGAATGCTGATCGAACCCTTAGGGAGCACGATGGATTCGATGAATCGAAACTTCTGATGATAGGCTTCGGCAAGCTCATAGCTCATGAGGTTGATAGACGGGTTCTCAAGCAGTCGTTTGATGTGGGGGTCGGCATGAGGATTCACTTCCACGACAACATCAATGAGTCCCTTTTCAAGATCATTGGCATATTCGAGGGATGATTTTCCTGAGAGAAAGCCAGGTTCATGATCGATGTCGATGCCATCCTCGGCAAAAAGCCTGCGGGCTACGACTTTGGAGCCTGAAAGGTCAGGTCCTAGCGCTATCTTCAGTCCGCGAAGATCACTGAGCCGGGTAGGGTGAATCTCCAGAGCTTTCCGATAGAAGGTCCAGACCGGTTCGAAGGCAATGCTGCCGAGTGATTCGAAGCCATCAATCCCCTCATCATTCAACGCGCCTCCTTGAATCAAGGCGATGTCGACGGGATCCTTGTCGTCTCTTAGACGTCTCGCATTTTCAACGCTACCTTGGGTCGGGATAACTTCAGCGTTGAACCCTAGTTCACGCAGGTATTCCGTTTCATTGATCGGGAAATCCGAGTAAGTGGAAATGCGTATGGTCTTGGGTGGAAGGGGATCCGTGAAATAGCCCAGGAGGAGGACACAACCAAGGATCACCATGGCAATCCAAAGATGCTCCTTGATCAGTTGCCAAAGGATATGAACCACATCGCGAATGAATGCCATCACATGCCCTCCTGAGCGTGACTATTCGGGTCATCGGTATACATCATGGACCACCCTGAAAAACCATGCCGGCCTAAGAAAGATAATCGGAAAAGCAATAGCGGGCGTGACAGGATAGGGAAGGATGTCGATGATCAGCAGGGTGATCAGGACCGTGAGTGTTTTTAAGCGAATCAGGCGGTCCACTTCTCCGTCGTCTTCGAAAGGAACTCCTAAATAAAGGGCTTGAATCAAGCGCCAAAACCAAGACGGTCGGAAGATGACAATGTAGATTCCAATGAGGCACCCTGGCGACACGGGGCCGAATCCGATGATGGCAAATACGGAGAATGTAAGGCTAAGCTTGAG
>CAYFOC010000100.1:0-6643 GCA_964344615.1 uncultured Methylococcus sp. | reverse complement strand
TGCCAATCCAGCTGGTCCGAGGCGTGTCGCAATCGGTTCATCAGCGTCAGGGACGCATCTTCGGCTTCATGCGATGAGGAAACTGGAACCGATTCCGTCACAAGAAGGGGTTCAGTTCCCAAAGAAGAACGATCAGGATCGGCATTGGGGGTGGATTCCACCGTCTCCAAAGGCCTTGGCCAGAGTACTTCACCCGGAATGGATACGGGCACTTCCCCGTCAAAGATCAGTCTTGGGCTTTTGAGCCTCAGGACACGGATCGGTGCGCGAAGGCCCAGAGGATGAATCCTGAAACACGTTGCATCGGAAGGTCCTTCGGGATCCGGGAGGGCAATCAGGCCGCGATCGTTCATGAAGGCCGCCAGAAGATCGGGTTCAAATGGAAGGAATGCCAGACGATCGTTGGTCAGGACATGCTGAATATCGTCAATCGCCCCGGGCCAGATCAGGTGAACCTGTTGCTCCATGATCCAGAGGGGACTCCCCGGACCGTTGACTTCCCATTGGCCGCTTTGGATGAGATGACGGATGGCATGCAGCAGGATCGCCTCGGGTCCAAAGGCCCCCATCCCGAGGAGCTGGCGGCGCGGGTCCTTGAGGGATCGAGTGGCACTTTCGGTGTCTGCCTTGAGGACACACCGGGAAAGTCCATCCTCCTCAGCATCGGGCTTTGACAGAGTGTTGATGAGTGAGGCTTCAAGGGCAGGGCCGACTGCCCGGATTTCATCGAGCAGCAGGGGATCAATGCTCTGTCTCAGGAGAAGAAGAGAAAAACCTCGATGACGATCGCCCCGCCCCCGGAGCCAGGTCAGATGGTATTCCTGCAGCCCATGGCGTTCGCCCCAGGCGATCAGGGATTCCCGATAGGGGTTCCATGACGTGGGCGCATGAGGGTGACTCACGATGAGGTCTGAAGCGGGTTTTCCAAGATCATGGCAGAGTCCGGCAAGGGCTGCCGCCAGGGTAAAGGCTTCTTCCCGCCGTCGTCGCTCCCATCCTGGAAGGGTGAGATCCCCGAGCCTTGAACGGGCCGAAAGCGCAGCCCCGAGCGCCACATCAAGGCTGTGTTCGAGAAGTCCCCCGGGATAGGCGTGATGATTGGATTCTGATGCGGGGAGGAGATGCATCCACGCAGCCACCTGCATGACAGTCATTCGAATGGCTTGGTCCAGGAGTGGATTTCGGCTGCCGATGGCCTCGATGAGGCGATCAAGGCGGGCGCCATGTCGAGTGATCAGGGATTCCAGGGGAGTAAGCGGTAGGGGTTCCGATAAGAGGGGCAGGGCTTGCGCCCCACTCCTATTGCAGGCGTTCAGCATGACGAATGACGCTTTCGGTGTGATCGATGGAATCTAAAAGGATCGATGGTTCGAGGTGCATCTCCATCAGGCGAGATCCTGTGATCCCCTCATGACCGAGGGCCTTCAGGAATTCCCCCAATCCATCTCGAATCTTCAGCAAACGGGAATGGCGTCGCCTTAAGGCCGTGAGCTGGCGTTCCGTCTGATCGACCAGTTCCAGAAGAAAGGCAGGCTGACGACGCATCAGGGCCTTTAGTGGATAGCTATCCTGATTGCGCCCCTTGGGAATATGGATTTTGGCGATGGGACGCTTGGTGCGTCCAAGAGTCCCCATGAAATACCATTCAAGGCTCAGGGCAAGATTGGTGCGGATTCGCATCCGAAGACCGAGGGTTGCACGCTGGTAAAAGCCGGCCTGGTTTTCAAGCCTTCTAAGGTTAAGCCAGTAGTCATCGACGATCGTCTGGCCTTCATCGGCCAGGCCATGAAAATGATCGGAGAGCCAGTCGAGGATGAGGGTGATCTGTGACGCTGGATCAAGGTCAGGATCATGGGCGGGGGGGATTGGCATGAGAATCTCCAGTAAAGGGTCGGAGCGGTCATCATGCCGAGGTCATCTGTGATGGGCCCCTCGCAAGATTCCTCTTTGGTTAAATTTCAAAGGTATAGTGGGAGAAGTGAATTTTGGAGTGCCTTCATCAATGGATGCCGTCATGCCACAGATCCTGGTCATCGAAGACCATGTGTCTCAGCGAGAGTCGCTGATCGTTCTCCTTCAAAGCGACAGTTACAGGGCGCATGGAGTTTCAAGTGGACAGGAGGGGCTTTCGGAAATCCGGGCAGGGCGGTTTGATGTCGTCCTTCTCGACGTGGGTCTTCCTGACTGTAACGGATTTGATCTCTTTCACGAGATCCGGAAGATCAGCAACGTCCCGGTCATCTTCATGACAGCGCGGGATGATGTGATTGACAAGGTGACAGGGCTGGAGCTCGGTGCCGATGACTACATCCCCAAGCCCGCTGAATATCGGGAAGTGGTGGCCAGAATCCGAGCGGTCCTCCGACGAGTGAGTCGTCCAGTTCGCGTTGAGGCCTATGCTGATCCCGCCATTCCCTTCCGCCTGGATGCTGACAAGCGACGTATTCATCTTAAAGAGACCCTTTTGGATCTGACGCCGCTTGAATATGGCCTTCTCAAGATCCTGATCGAGCATCCCGGACGCGTCTTTACCCGGGATTATCTTCTGGAATCCCTATGGATCGATCCGCAGGTTCCAAACGACCGGAGCATTGATCAGCACATCAAGACGCTCAGAAAGAAGATGTCGGATGTCCTCGGAGAAGACACGCCGGTCATCAACACCCATCGAAACGCGGGCTATTCGCTGCGTGACGACTGGTCCTAGGGGGAGCGTTTAAGGATCAGCAGCCTGATTCAGGGCCACAGGCACTGCAACCGCCGCTTTTGCCTTCGATCCGGTCCTTGCTGCAACGAAGCAACACAGGCCGTCCCTGGAGGACGACCTCTTCAATATCCCGAGACCGCCAGCGGATGATGCCGACAAGCGCGATGGCAAGGCCTGCAAGCGTTAAAAATAAAATCATCCATCCGTTCATGATTCACCTCCTGTCATTGATGCCCCAAGGCATTTCTTATTGGGCCTGTCACAACCGTGACAACCGCTTTACTGTTTTGACAGCCGTAGAGCGGAAATAATTCCCGTGTTTTTTATCAGGCAATTATGACCGATTTTCGTGTGTTACGAGCGACCTGTGTGTAGCGACCCATAAAAAAGCATCAAGAATCCTCTTTCTACATCTGGCCACCACAAATCTCATCCCATTTACACGCATTCCACATCGCGCCCACATCTTTGTTGGAAATACTCCCCCTCGAAACCAACCTGATGGGAGAACCACCAATGAATGATCCATCCGATATCACGCATCTCAATCGTCTGTATCTCTTGAAAGCCCGTGAACTCGCGCTTCAAGGGGAGGAAGGGCGGGCGACCTATCTTCTTGGGATTCCCAATGAAGCACTACACGTATTGATCCGTATGCCTCTTTCTGCGATTGAGGCATTGGCAGAATCCGGGCTTCTGGTCTTTGGATTCAGGGCAGCCATGCCTGGTCTTCGGGCTTTTGCCGCCGAGACGGCCGACGGGTCAAATCCATCCGTCCTGACGAAGCTTCAGTATCTGGCGAGTCACAAGACCGATTTTTCAGGGAGGGACGATCATGTCGATCATCACGCCTGAACGTCATCGTCAGTTTGATCTCGCACTGGCGCTGGTCGAACGAAAGCTTCGAACGACGCCGGTCCATGTGCTGACCGGGGTCCCCGAATCAGACCTGCGGCAGCTTTATCGTCTTCTGCATGGATCATCCCCCCGTTCAGGATCGATTCCTTCCACAGGACATCTCCTCACTTCACGGCGAAGGCAAACCAAGATCTCGGTCTTTGCCAAGATCTATCAGAGCCTCCTGGGGAGGGAGGAAAACTGGGTCGTGGAAGGTCGGCTGCTGATCCAGAGCCATGATCTCTTCAAGGCCCTGATCGGATTCAAGCAGGCCGAGGAAATCGATCTCACGGCAGGATGGTCGATCATCCGTGAGCTTCAGGCCGGTGTTTCCAAATTGCCGCAATGCCATCGGTGTGGCGCCTGGTATATCATCAGTGAAAATGCTGATGTTCCGCCTTCCTGCCCCTTCTGTGCCCTCCGTCGGCGTCAGGGTTCGCGGGCCATTCCACCCGAATGGCTACAGTAAGGCGAGGAGGGCGTTAGCGCACTGATTCTGTTCTGGAGATACGTTTATGTCCCTTTCCCCTCGCATTCGGATCAAAGGCCGTGAGATTCAATTGACGGGGGGGGAGACCCTGGGTACGGGGGACATCCATCGTTTCCTCCATCGCGCCTTTGCACATGCCGATACCGGATCGGTCCGGGTCGAACATGCCAAGCGCAGGTTTTCGATCGTCCTGGTTCCAGGGGAGGCCCCAGCCGAGGCCTCCTTGCCCCGTTTGGCCGAATTGATGGGCCGGTCCTCGGTGCCTGAAACATCACTTCCGACGGCACCCGAGCAATCGACCATCACCTATCATCGGTGGCGGGGCATCGTGACGATTCTCTCGCTTCAGGATCAGGCCTTGGGTGAAGTTCGGGTGCTTTTGCCGAACCGAAGCCAGAAGAAGCGAGGCGGCGAGGCGCTCGGGCGATTGAGAGCGCTACCGGGTGTCCATCGGGCACGGTCACGGCGTTTTGGAAGCGGCATCGTGATTGGCTATGACCCGACGGTCGATCCGACCATTTGGATTCGGGAACTGGAAGCGAGCCTTTATCCTTCGGCTCACGGAACGCTGATCCCAAGAATGCCGGAATCCTCGAATCGGATCTCGAGTACCAATCTTGCCCTCTGCACCACCGGTCAATTTTTCTACCCGCCTGCGATTCCTGTGGTTTCAGGGATTCTTCTCTTGAGCCGCATCCCGCAATTCATGCAGGCCGGTCGGGAGCTTAAATCCGGCAAGGTGGGATCGCCCTTCTATGGGAGTGTGGTGGTTCTGTGCTCCGTTGCCTCCATGGCGCCATTTGCCTCGGCCCTGGCCGAATGGCTGACGCAGGTCTGGGAGCGTCGGGCGCAGAAACAGATTTTCAGGGAGTCCGGCCGGCTGATTGCCGAGGCGCCCATTCAACCGCAGCTTCCGGCCCCTGGAGAAATAAGAAAGCCCCTCGCACTCACTGAGGGCATGATCATCCCGTTCGACGGCACGCTCTCTCAAGGGGATCTTTTGGTGCGCGACGTCCTGTTCCGAACAGGGGATGAGGCCCCCATCGAGCGCAAGCGAAAGGGAGACCTCCTGGTTTCCGGCTATCAGGTCGTCCGCGGCAGCGGAAAGCTGACCCCTCAGAAGGATCTGGGCGATGATCGCCTGACTTCGGCCATAAGGGTTCTTGCAGGACTCCCCGTGACCCTCTTTGAAGATCCGGTCCTTACCGCGGATGCCCGTCGCGTCGGTGATTTCAGCGTGCTTCCCAATCTCGCGCTCTCAGGTCTCGCCTTCATGAGCGGAGGCCTTCATATGGCGGGAGCTGTCCTTCACCAGGACTGGACGGCAGCGCCGAAGATCGCGGCACCCACCGAATTCTTCAAGGACCTTCGGACGGGGCTTCCCTACGGCGTTCTGGTCCGAACCCCGGATGCCCTCAAAGGCCTTGCAACGACCGACGTACTGCTCATTGAAGCAACCTATCCGGGTCTGAAGGACATGCGTCCGCGCGTTTCAGACATTGTTTCTGATTCCAAGTCCGTTTCAAGAGCCAATGACTGGGCGAAGATCCTGTCAGCCTGGGTGGGCGATGACCGCGCCTTGGCCCTGAATGATCTGGCCCGGATCAGTGATCATGAAGTCCATGATTCGGAACTTCTTGGCTTTGAAAATGGCCGGACGACCCTTAGGATCGATGGCCATGTCGTGGTACTTGAAGATCTCATGGAAGGCGGCGCATGGCCATCGCTCAGACTCAGCGTCGAAGGCGAGCCTTCAGAGACCCTTCGCTTCACGGCAACCGATCGCCCGCGTTTTGGGGATACCCTCAAAAAGCTTCGGGGTCTTGGCGTTGCAACCGTGGTGTATGGTCCATCGGCGAGCGAACTTTCCACAGAACTGGGCGTGGATGCCGTGTATCCGGATCTGGATCAGGCGGGATTGCAGCGTTTCCGGGAGGATCTTGAGAAAAAGGGCTATCGTTCTGGGATGGTTGTGACCAGCGGTACCGACGTTCTGATTACCGAGGGTGCGAGCGTCGTCATTGGTCCCTTGTCGGCCATTCAGCGGGTCGATGCCCCTACGATCCAGCTCCTTGGAACGTCCCTTGAAGCCTTGCCGGATCTTCTCCTGGCTGCACGGACCTTAAGGCTTAGGACAGGGCTTGCCAGTCTTCGGACGGTACCAACGAATCTTCTCTGTATCCTCGGGGCCTTCGCCGGGCGCTTCAACGGCACCATGACGACCGTCATCGCCCATGCCGGGGTGCTGGGCGTCTCCTTGCTTCAGGGTTACCGGGTGAAAAAGCCGCATCCCCCCCTCCTGGCCCCAAAGGAACGCTAGTCGTTCCCTTCGGGTTGGCGGCCGTTATAGCTTCGAAGGAGCCCCAAAAGGTCATTGCGTCCGCCGCCTGAAACTTTTCGCAAGATGGCTGCGATGGCCGGTCCTTTTGAACCGGCCTCCTCATCGAGGGCCTTTCGGGCTTGGCCCAGATCACCGAAGGCCATCTGATAGTCACTCCCCAAGGGAATCCCTGCAAAACATTCCAGCAAGGCGGCCTTGTAATAGCGTT
>CAYFOC010000099.1:0-6658 GCA_964344615.1 uncultured Methylococcus sp. | reverse complement strand
ATCCTGCTGACGCATGATGATCTTTCGCACCGGCATCGCTACCTCAATGCGCGAAGCACCCTGTTGACGCTGCTCAAGCTCGGCGTGGTGCCTGTCATCAACGAGAATGACACCGTTGCCACCGAAGAAATCCGTTTTGGAGACAATGACACGCTCGGCGCGATGGTCGCCAACCTGATTGATGCCGACCTTCTGATCATTCTGACCGACCAGAAAGGTCTTTATGAGCGAGATCCGACCGTCGATCCGACCGCCCAGCTCGTCAGCGAGGCGCGCATCGATGATCCAAGTCTTGGCGCCATGGTCGGCGAGAGCCGGAGCGGACTGGGCCGAGGAGGCATGATCACCAAGCTCCGTGCCGCCCGCCTCGCATCGCGCTCGGGAACCGCCACGGTCATCCTCTCCGGCAAGGAGACCAATGGCATTCCTCGCGTCATCGACGGAGAACTGCTGGGCACATTCCTGGTTCCCGATGCATCGCCCCTTTTAGCGCGCAAGCGCTGGCTCGCCGGTCAGCTCAAGGCCAAGGGCCAGTTGACCATTGATGCGGGCGCCGCCAGAGTGCTCAAGGAATCAGGAAAAAGCCTGCTGCCGATTGGCGTCACTCAAGTGACAGGCGAATTTGATCGAGGCGATCTCGTGATCTGCCTAAATATCGAAGGCGTAGAGGTAGCACGAGGCCTCGTGAACTACAGTTCAGAGGAAGCAGCTCGCCTGATAGGACAGCCCACACACAAGATCGAGGAAGTCCTCGGGTATGTGGACGAGCCGGAGATGATTCACCGCGACAATCTGATTGTCGCCTGAAAAAGGGGTCTCAAGCGAGACCCCTTTCTGAATTCTCTTTGGAGGCGACTTACGCGCTCTTGAGCGCGAGTGCCTTGACGCGAGCGTTCAGACGGCTCTTGCTGCGAGCGGCCTTATTCTTGTGAATCAAGCCCTTGTTAACAGAAGAGTCGATGATCGGCACAGCTGCGCGGAAAGCCGCTTGGGCTTCTTCGAGATTACCTCCTTCAACCGCCAGGATGACCTTCTTGATGAAGGTACGGAGACGGCTACGAAGGGCAGCGTTGTGTGCGCGATGCTTTTCAGACTGAATGGCGCGTTTTTTTGCAGAAGCGATGTTGGCCAAGGCTCAAACCTCAAGAACTGAAGGAATGGATCGAACCAACTATTCTGACGGAATCACCTCGCCCCGTCAACCAAAAGATTCTTCCAAGACTCCGATCATGGCGATGCCGTTCGGCCTGGAGTAGAATCACGCCATTGCGCCATCCATTGAGGATCTGCGCTGGCCGCAACTGACGCATGCCGAAATCCACGACGCCTCCCAAAAAAACATCCCGACCGCTTCCCCTCCGGCATATGGCCTACGGGATAGTGGCCCTCCTCAGCCTGATCCTGATCGGACGAGAGACGATTCCGTTCGATGTACGTATTCCTGGTGCATTTCTGGGAGATCAACCCGTTGATCCCAGCCAAGCCCTCAAGGTCTCAGGGATCGGTATCGGTACCCGCATTTCGGATGTCAAACTCATCGAGGCAGATGGCACCATCGCCCTTGAAGCGCATGTACCTTCGTCCATGGAAGCAAAGGATGTCCTTCGCTTTGGAAAAAGCTACCGCCTTGAAATCACGGCTGAACGCCCTTGGCTGAAACAAAGCCTTCACCGCGAGATCCAGTTCAGGACCGCCAGCCTCCCCCGGATTGAAAGCCCCCTGAGCCAGCAACTCAGTGCCGAGGGGAACCTGACGCTGCGCTTTTCCGACCCGGTAGGGAAACTCTCAACCGAGGGCGACATTCCCTTTGGGGTTCATCGAGCGGAGGATGGAAAGGGTTTTCTCCTGATTGCAAAACCCGGAAGCTTTCAGCAGGGACACCATTACCCGATCGGCATTCGCTGGTCATCGCCCGAGGGGGTTCCCCTCCCATCATTCGATATCGATGTCGGAACCGCACCGCCCCTCTCTGCCGTCATCGACATTGAAGGCATGAAGAACCTGGGACTCGCTATCCCCGTCGAGATCACATTCAGCGAACCGGTCATGAACCGTGAAAAGGCGGCCTCATCCGTCCATGTGACCACGGAGGCCGGTGAGCCTTTGTCTGGCAAATGGCTCTGGTACGGAAAACAGCGACTCCAATACCGTCCGGATGCCCTCTGGCCCGCGAATGAGAACCTAAAGGTCACGATTGATCCGGGCCCTGCCCGCAGCATTCGCGGCGGCTTTCTTGCTGCCCCCCTGACCGGCAGCTTTTCCACGGGCACCGACCGTCGTATCGAGGTCTGGCTGGACCGGCAACGGGTCGAGGTCTTTGAGAATGGCGCCTTGATCAAAACCCTCAAGGCATCAACCGGAAAGTCGAAGACCCCTACGGTCACCGGCTCGTTTTATATCTATGCCCGCTTTCCAAAGAAGACCATGAAGAGCACCGGACTTCGCCCAGGAGAAAAGGGCTACTACGAAGTGAAAGACGTGCCTTACGCCCAGTACTTTCATGAAGGCTATGCCTTTCATGGCGCTTTCTGGCACAACGCCTTCGGTCAGCCGGCAAGTCACGGCTGCATCAACCTGGCGACACAGGAAAAAAACACCCGACAGGGTGTCAATGAAGATGCGGGCTGGCTTTACCGTTGGGCCTCACTGGGGGTGCCTGTAACCGTCCACGAGACCAGCGCACCGAAGCCAGCCCCCGCGGCAACCCAGCCCTGAAGACTTATTTTTTGACGTGACGCATCATCCGGCGACGTCGCTGGACCTGACGCTCCGTCAGTGCATTCCGCTTTCCCTTGTAGGGATTCTCTGAACCCTTGAATTCAATCCGGATGGGTGTTCCGGTAATGTCGAGAGCACTCCGGAAGGCATTGACCAGATAGCGCTTGTAGCTTCCTGGAATTTCATCCACCTGATTGCCGTGGATCACGACCGTTGGGGGATTGGTACCGCCCTGATGGGCATACTTGAGCTTGATGCGACGACCGCGGACCAGAGGCGGCTGATGCGCCGCCAGCGAATCTTGCAGAATACGCGTCAGATGCGAGGTTCCCATGCTGGTCATGCCCGCCGCGTACACATCGCCGACTGCATCAAAGAGGTGGCCGACACCCGTCCCATGCAAGGCCGAGATGAAGTATTTTTCAGCAAAATCAAGGAACGTGAGCTTGAGATCCAGGCGGCGACGCGTTTCATCGCGCTGGTCCTGGGTCATGCCATCCCATTTGTTGAGTCCTACGATCAAGCCACGACCAATTTCCAAGACCATCCCCAGAAGGTTCGTATCCTGATCGGTCACCCCTTCACGGGCATCAATCAGGTAGATCACGACGTGCGCCTTTTCGATGGACTGCATCGCCTTGATCACGCTGAATTTCTCAATGGTCTCCGCAATACGCCCACGGCGGCGGATACCGGCCGTGTCAATCAGGGTATAACGCTTGCCGTGTCTCTCGAACGGCACCTCGACGCTGTCACGGGTGGTGCCGGGCGCATCAAAGACCACGACCCGCTCTTCACCCAGCAATCGGTTGACCAGCGTGGATTTGCCGACATTCGGTCGACCCACAATCGCAATCCGGATTCCGCCTTCCTCTTCAGGCTCGCTCACTTCAAGAGGAGGCAACAGAGCCTCGACCCGATCCAGGAGTTCGCCTACCCCCCGGGCATGCGAGGCGGATACGGGCTGCGGATCTCCAAGCCCCAGGGCATGGAATTCACCGGTGGCCTCTATCAGGGAAGCCTGGTCAATCTTGTTGGCCGCGAGCACCAGCGGTTTTCCGGTCTTTCGAAGCTGCATGGCAATGGCTTCGTCTCCAACCGTCAGGCCATCCCGAGCATCCACCAGAAAGAGGATGACATCCGCTTCCTCAAGCGCAATTTCGACCTGCCGCATGGCCTGCTCATCGATACCTGCTTCGGTTTCGACGATGCCACCGGTATCCACGACGAAGTAATCGCGTTGTCCACGCCGAACGCGACCGTACTGCCGGTCGCGCGTCAGTCCGGGATAGTCGGCAACAAGCGCATCGCGCGTTCGCGTCAGATAATTGAACAGCGTGGATTTCCCGACATTCGGGCGGCCGACCAGAGCGACAACAGGCAACATGATTACTGGACCTTGACGGCGGAAAGAACACCCTTGGAGGTCAACACGTACATCGTGTCGTCGTATACAACGGGTGTTGCAATGATGGGATCGCTCCCAAGCTCAAGACGCCCAACGAGACTTCCGTTGTCGGCCCTGAGAAGATGGAGATAGCCCTCGAAATCACCGACGACCAGATACTCTCTGATTTGTGCAGGCACCGTCAGACGGCGCTGATGAAGGACATCCTGCTTCCATTGGTCGGCGCCATTACTGATATCCATGCTCCAGACGTCGCTGACATTATCCGTAATGAAAAGCGACTTCCGTCCGACGGCGGTCGAGTTGCTGGTATAGGCGGTCTTTTGATGCCAGCGGATGGCACCGGTCGCTGCATCCAGCGCCGCAAGACCACCCTGGAAGCCTGAGACATACACCGTATCGCCGCGGACTACGGGATCCGCATCAAATTCCACCATGCGCTCGACTTCAGATCGGCCACGGGGTACCTGAACTACGGACTCCCAGACCTGATGTCCATCGCGAAGATCGAGAGCCACAACCTTTCCGGCACCGGAGCCATCAATCACGATATCGCCATCGATCGTCGGGGATCCGAGGCTTCGGACCGAGAGCGGCGGAAGGAGGCGTTCGTGGGACCATTTGACATCGCCCTTGCCGAGATCAAACCCGGCCACGCGACCATCCGTCGTCCGGACGACCACAACGTTGTGCCCGACCCTCGGCAGAGAAACCATTTCGCTGGTAAGCGCCGCCTTCCAGATCAGGGCCCCATCGGTCAGGCTGACCACGACCAGATCACCATTGCTGGTACCAAAGACCAGCTTGTCCCCGGCTACGACAGGGCCCGATGAAATTTCAAGGCCGGTCTCCCGACTCCATTCCGTATCCCCGTTTTCCCGGTTTACGGCCATCAGAAGCCCCTTGTGATCCGCCACATAGATCGTGGTGGCTGTGACCGTCGGAACAAGATTGACGATGCTGCCATTCAGCCCTTTGCCCACCGTGGTATTCCAGACCACATCCATGGTCACGGTGGGTTCCAGAGGCTGGAGCTCCTTGGGCGGTTCAGCGTTGTCGGCACCCGTGATCAGTTCGGAGACCGCTCCCGCCAAATCCTTGAAGGCGTTAAGCTGCTGGCAACCTGCCAGTACCAGGGTCAGACACGCCAGGAAGAGAAATCGCATTAACCGGCTGCAGGCAGATCGTGGATCTTGAGCTCAAGAAGAGGGGAGCGATTCCCCAATTCCTTGGCCTTGAGGTAGGCAGATCGCCCTTCCTCGGTCCGTTTCGTGGCCACCAGGAGGTCACCGCGAACCTCTTCGAGGAGCGCCGAGAACTGGCCCGCCGTCTTTTCGGAATTCTTCAGCACCGAAAGTCCTGCATCGAAGTTACCCTGAGCCAGAAGGACGCGGGCGAGGCGAAGACGCGCCAGATCCTTGAGGGTCTCGTCATGACCCTGATTGACCTCTTCTTCAAGCCGCAGCTTTGCAGCCTCAAGGTCCCCGGCACTGGCCTTGAGCTTGGCCAACGTAATCCGGGCAAAATCCGCATAGGTGGTCGAACTGTAGTTCTCAATCAGATGCTCGGCGGCTTTCACGGCTTCGTCGGGCTTCTTGGCCGTCAGTGCCTGGCCTACGATGTGATAGGCGAAGGAAGCCTGTTCACGCTGAACCTGCTGATGCCCCTGCCAGTACTTCCATCCGGCAATGACTGCAAGACCCATGATGACGCCCCATGCCAGAGAGGAGCGGTTCTCCTTCCACCAGCGCTGCAGGGCTTCGACTCGTTCTTCCTCGGTCAGGTAGGTTTCCATCAGGACCTCGTCGTCAGATTTAATTTTTCAATCAGTGGGGCCACTTCGGCCTCCATCACTATTTGTTGTTCGGCATCGCGCACCTTGAGCAATTTTACGCCGACACGACCTTCACGTGCTTCATCTTCACCAATGATCAGCGCCACGTCCGCGCCACTGCGGTCCGCACGCTTGAACTGACTCTTGAAGCCGCCTCCGCCAAGGTGTCCTTGCACCCTCAGCGAGGGGTAGCGATCGCGAAGTTCTTCGGCAAGCCTAACGCCCATTCTCTCAGCCGATTCACCGGCAAGCACCAGGTAAACATCCGCGGTCTTTTCGACCGAGGGATCAGTCACTTCGCCGACCAGCTCAATGAGCCGTTCCATGCCCAAAGCAAACCCGATGGCAGGACATGCCTTTCCGCCCAGTTGGTCCACAAGACCATCGTAGCGGCCACCGGCGCAAACCGTCCCTTGTGCCCCCAAGGACTCGGTAATCCATTCAAAGACCGTGTTCGAATAGTAGTCGAGGCCGCGGACCAAGCGAGGATTCACCACATAGGAGATTCCCTGCGCCTCAAGCCCTTGGAGCAACCGATCGAAATGCGCGCGAGACTCAGGTCCTAATGCCTCGGTCAGAACCGGGGCGCCCGCAATGACGGCCTTGAGGTCAGGATTCTTGCTGTCGAGAATTCGAAGGGGATTGGTTTCCAGACGACGCAGGCTGTCTTCATCCAGTTTCTCAAGATGCTGCCTGAA
>CAYFOC010000098.1:0-6702 GCA_964344615.1 uncultured Methylococcus sp. | reverse complement strand
GTATCAGTGTCCTTCCATCACCATCGAAGGACCTTTTGCCAGCTGGGCGCCCTTGTGCACGCAGCCTTTCGATCGCCGTCATCGCGACAACCCCTCCTGGGATCCAGTGATCCCACGTGGGCTCTCTGGTTCTCCCTCGATCCATCCCCTGACCGCATGCCGGGGATGCATTTTTATCCCTTTCCCGTATGCGGCGGGCGGAGTTATTTCCATGTTGAATCGAGCAGAACTCATCGGACGGCTGGGACGAGATCCCGATGTCCGCTATACGCAGGAAGGCAAGGCCATTGCCAACCTTGCCCTAGCCACCACCGATACCTTCAAGGATCCGAAATCGGGTCAGAAGAAGGCACATACGGAATGGCATCGCATTGTCCTTTTCGGTCGTCAGGCAGAAATCGCCGGGGAGTTCCTCAAAAAGGGATCCCTCGCCTATGTGGATGGCCGAATTCGATCGAGGCGCTGGACGAACAAGCAAGGGGTCGAAATCACGATCACCGAACTGGTCGGCAGCAGTCTCACGCTTCTGGAACGCGTGCCCAAGGACAAGGCCAAGGAAAGCGTTCATCAGGCAGCCCTCCCACAGACCCTCGTCGAGGATGACGGCTTCATGGATTTCCCTGACCCACCGTTCTAGGTCCACCCCAACGGTACCCCTTCGGGGGTACCTTTTTTGATGAACCTTTTTTGATGCCTTGCCCGATGACCAAGGCGCATCCCATGCCGACGTCCGTGACGTCACGCATCCTGCTCAAGAGCAGGCGTTTCATCCCTTGGGGATGACGGATCAAAAGGATCCGAGCCGGAGACGATACGACCGGATTTTTTGCATGCGGGTCACCGCATGCCATTCAACAACCCCGGCCGGGAGCGCCATGCCCGACCGGGCTGACGTATCCCCGACCTTTTGGAGATGCGCCATGGATCATGATTTTTCACTCGCCGACACCTTCGGCATCCCCGCACCGGATCATATGACCGTCAGGGGATTTGCCGATGCGTCACATCCCTTGATCCCGCAAAGAAAGGACTATCTCTTTCGGCGGGAACCCTTGCGGGATGTCATCGCCTTTCTGACCGAACCTCGGGGCGATGGGCTCTACATCACAGGACCGACGGGGTCTGGAAAGACCTCGCTGGTACTTCAGGTGGCGGCACGGCTTCATTGGCCCGTGCAGTCGGTGACCTGTCACGGACGCTTGGAACTCTCTTCTCTGATCGGGCAATTTACGCTGACACAGGGGAGCATGACATTCGTCCACGGCCCTCTTTCGAAGGCACTTCTGGAAGGGCAGCTCCTCATCATCAACGAAATTGATGTGCTCGACCCTTCAGAACTCGCAGGGCTCAACGACTGCCTTGAAGGACAGCCCCTGATCATTCCCGAGAACGGTGGCGAGGTCATACGCCCTCACCCCGATTTTCGGCTGATCGCGACGGCCAACAGCCGGGGCAGCGGGGATGGCAGCGGCCTTTACCAAGGGGTCTTGCGGCAGAACCAGGCTTTCCTGGATCGCTTCCGCCTGATTGAAGTGGGATATCCGGACCCTGAAGTTGAAGCCCTGTTGCTCCATCTTGAGGTACCGAGTCTTCCCAAGGAGATTCGCGAACGAATGATTCGGGTCGCGGGTGAGGTGCGTCAACTCTTCATCGGCACGGATACCGCTGCCGGGATGCTTGGCGTCACCCTTTCAACGCGCGGACTCTTGCGCTGGGCGGAACTGGCGCTGACCTTCAGGTCGGCCCCCAATGCCTTGGGGTACGCCCTTGACCGGGCGCTGACCCTACGGGCAGAGCCTCAGGAACGAACGGCGATCCTTAGGATCGCCGCCGATGTCTTCGGGGATCAGTGGGAAAGCGTGATCACCCTCGACTAAAAAAACGGGTTCCCTCCGGAACCCTCCATCCCCGTGGGGTCAAGCCGATCCTTCGGGGGTCGTCATGACGCCATGGTTCAACCCTTTATGGAGCCATGCCATGCATGAATCACGTCTGATCGTCGACCGCCTTGCCGTGGTCAAGATTGAAGCCACCCTCTGGTCCGGTCGAAAGCAACTCCGCCCCGAGGATCTGATCCTTGGCGACGGCAGTCGTCTTCCGCCACCGGATCTTGCGTCCTTAGGATCCAAACGCATCTGCGATCCACGGGATGTTCAGGTGTTCTCCCGATTGAAAAAAGAGGGTGAACGCCAATGTCAGCGCGTCGGATCCAGATTTCTCGGGGGCTATGCCGTTCCCGAGGAAAGTCTTTCAGATCTCGCGCAGAAGCTGGACACGGTAAGGAGCCAATTCGAAGCCGCCCGCTTTGACTTTCTTTCCCGATATGACCAGGCCATCGAAGGCTGGGCCGGCCAGCATCCCGATTTTGGCGATGCGATCCGGCGGGCGGTCGATCCGGTCAATCGGGTCGCCCGGCAACTGGCCTTTGACTACGTCATTTTCAGAATCAGGCCACCCGAAGCGACTGAAAGAAGCCTTGAGCGGCGCCTTCAGGACCTGCCCATGACCCTGCTGGATGAAGTGGCCCACGAGGCCCGCCTTTATCGAACAGAGTCGCTGGAGGGAAAAACAGAGGTCACCCGTCGCGCCCTCGGTCCTCTTCGGAGGATCCGGGACAAACTCGATGGACTTGCCTTTCTGGATCCTTTCATTCGTGACCAGGTCGATGCCATTGACGAAGTGATGGATCGACTCCCAAGACGGGGCGATATCCGGGGAAGCCTCCTTCGAGACATCGAAGCCAGAGTCCTTCGCCTTGAAACCATCGGAGGAACGCCTTCGTCTCTCGATGACAGCGAGACGCAAGATGCCCCCTCAGGTCCCGACGACATCTGGTGCAGCGATGCACCGGGGATCGCGAGGATCTCTCCCCCGCCCGATGTGATCGCCCCTGGGCAATCCTTCTGGTTCTGACCCCACCGGCGGTGCCTTCCTTCGGGAAGGCACCGTCCTTTCTTTCTATGATTTGGAGAACATCATGAAGATGACCTTGGAAAAAGCGTTTCCCATCGTGGCCGCTGCCCTCGGCCGAAAACTCGGTGTCCGGGTGGAGGTCCATGGGGATCGCGCCAGAACCAATGGCACCGTCATACAGATCCCATCGCTGAAGATGGAATCATCAGACCATCGTGACGTGGCCTGGGGCTTTCTGGCCCATGAATCGGCCCACCTCAGGTGGACCGATTTCGATGTCTTTCGCTCAGGCGCCACATCGCCCTTGCGGCAATCGCTTCTGAATATCATCGAGGATATTCGAATCGAACGCCGCCTGGTCGATCTCTACCCTGGGACACGTCTGAGTCTTGAACGAACCGTCGAGGCCGTACTTTCTGAGGGGGGTTTTGCCTTGCCGAATCCAAATGCCCCTCTCGGCGCGCATCTTCAGGCCTATTTGCTTTTGATGTTGCGTGCCCGGGAACTTGGGCAGAAGGCTCTTCTCGAACTGGCCGATGAAGCCGGTCAAAGGCTTCATCGTCTTCTTGGCGATAGGGGCATGAATCGGCTTCATGGCACCCTTGGGATGATCGAAAATCTGGAGGATACCCAAGAGGCCCTCGCGTTGGTCGATCGTCTTCTTGAGATCCAGCTTAGGGATCCGGATCCTGAACGGAATCCTGATGTTTCAGCCCATGAATCCCCTGAGGAACAGGATCCTCAGGAAGGCGATGTCGATCAGGATCCTGCTGGAGCCATGGGCCATGCATCGAATGGTCCTGGCCGATGCGAAACGGTGATGGAATCAGATCTGATTCCAGATCCCTTTGCAAAAGCCGCGATGATCCTCGAGCGAGAAGCTGTGAAAGGCGTTGGATCGACGTTGCCGGTGGCAGACGATGTGCCACCGAGTGGCGATCACAGCCTCGCCCTTCTTGCAAAGGCTCGAATGGAATCCAAAGGACTCCGTTCATCCCTTGAAGGCCTGGTCCAGGCTCAGGTTGAACGCCGCGTGCGCCACCAGCGCCAGGGGCTTCGACTGGATGGGGCAAGGCTTCCAAGGCTTAGCATCGGGGATCCTCGGATCTTTCTGGCACGCGGTGCGGTCAGACAACCCGATACGGCGGTCCATCTTCTGATCGATCGTTCGCCATCAATGTCGGCCCTGGTCTCACGTGCCGAAGGAGGTCATGCCCGTCGCATTGACCTCGCCTTCGAGGCCGCGATCGCCCTCACCCTCGCCCTTGAAGCCATTCCCGGCGTCAATCCCGGAGTCACCGCATTTCCAGGCGAACAAGGGGAAGCGACCCGGGTCTTTCGGGTCCTTCCCCACGGGGTGCGGCTCTCTTCGGTTCAGGACCGTCTGGTCACGGATCTTGATGGCAGCACCCCATTGGCCGAAGCGCTTCTCTATGGGGCTTCGGAACTCATCGCCACCCGGGAGTCCCGCAAGGTTCTCCTGGTGCTGACCGATGGGATTCCTGATGATCTCGATGCAGCCATCACCATGGTCCGAAGCCTTCGGGACGCCGGGATTGAAGTCCACGGCATCGGCCTTGCCATCGAGGTCGATCGCGTCTTTGGTCCTTCGGTCACCATCAGTGATCTTGGGGAACTGAGAAAAGGCCTCTTCACCCTCTGCCAGGGGATCCTGGCGCATCAACCTTGAACTTACCGGCCCTTAAGGGGCCGGTAAACCCCATACATGCATGACACGCCGTGGTTTATACCTGTTATCTTTTGGGTATCCGAGGAAGCTAACTCGCATCGACATTCGTTAATGGACTAACACCCGGTTTTACCCCTCCATGTTTACCAATATTCATTTTGATCTTTTGCCCGCGGGCCTCTCCCTCATTACCTTCATTGTCATCCTGACCTGTCTGCTTCAGATCGTTTTCATCCGGCTGATGGGGCGTGATCGCATTGTGAGATGCCACGATGTCGGGGGAAACTATTTCGCGGTGGTCGGGACCTTCTATGCGGTCCTCCTGGGTCTTGTGATTTTTGACGCCCAATCGCGGTTTGAAGAATCCAAGAACAACTTCGAAAAGGAAGCCAGTTCGATCACTGTTCTATATGCAACGCTGGATGCCTTCCCCAAGAACGAAGTCGCCGAAATCAAGAGTCATCTCTCCCAGTATGTCGATTGGGCGATCTCCTATGAATGGAAGTCGATGACCGAAGGGAAAGCCGATGCCCAGACCCGCGATGAACTGATCAAGGTCACCAAGCTGATCCAGAAGATTCAGCCTCATTCCGAACGGGAATCCATCGCCACGGACAAGGTGCAGGAGCGATTGGCCGAAATCTGGGAAATGCGTCGACAACGGATCGATGACTGCAGCTACAGCATTGCGGGCTTTGAATGGGCGACGATATTGCTCGGTGGGTTTTTCACGGTTTTCTTCACCTTTTTCTTCGTGATGGAAGATATCGCCTTGCAAATTTCCATGACGGCCATCGTGGCGATCGTGATTTCCGTGAACATCTACCTGGTGTATCAATTCGGCAACCCCTATTCCGGGGAAATACGTATCTCCAAGAATTCCTTCGAGTCGGTTCAGGAGTTCATCGCTGCCAATCCATGACCCGGTGATCTTCGCCCTGCGCCCCTCTCCCGCAGCAAACGAAGGATCGCTATGATGTGCTTTTTAGATTGACGCCGAGTATAGACCCCATGGACTTTATTGAACGCTTGAAATGGCGCTACGCCTGCAAGAAGATGGATCCTTCCAAATCCATCACCGAAGAACAGCTGGATCGGATTCTTGAGGCCGCCCGCCTCGCGCCGACATCCAGTGGCCTTCAGCCGTTTGAGGTCTGGGTCATTACCAATCCCAAGATCCGTGAAAAAATCCAGGCCATTGCCTGGAATCAATCCATGGTCACGGAATGCTCGCACCTTCTGGTTTTCGTGGCCTGGGATGATTACACCCCGGAGCGGATCGACATGATGTTCGATCTCACCAACGAAATTCGCGGTTTCAAGAACGAGGGCTGGGAAGCCTATCGCCAGCAGCTTCTGGCCGGCTATCCGCCAAGAGGCCCTGAAATCAATTTCCAGCACGCCGCCCGTCAGTGCTATATCGCCATGACCACGGCGACCATGCAGGCGGCCTACGAAGGGATTGATACAACGCCGATGGAAGGCTTTGACCCCGATGCACTGGATCAGATTCTTGATCTTCGTGCGCAGCACCTGCGCAGTGTCCTGATGTTGCCGCTCGGTCATCGGGATGCCGAGAACGACTGGCTGGTCAACCTGCCGAAGGTCCGCCGTCCGATGCCCCAATTCGTGCGTCGGATCGACTGATCCCCTGATTAGACACCCGGCCGGATCCTGGCCGGGTGCCCCCGTAGTTTTCCGTCTCCAAGTTGTCCTTTTTTGGGCGTATCATCTGCGCCGGACGGTCCGAATCGACCCTCTTTTTTTGATTCCCGAGGCACCTGGATAAACGATGAATGAAGGCAAGCTGGAAGAATTTCTTCTTGAAGTCACACTGAGCGCGGTTCTTCGCAATGCCGAGGGCATTGATGACGTGACCGAGCTGCTCTATACCCTCGATGCAGCCGCCAAATCTCGGAGAATCATCGATTGCGTCCAGTTTGAGCGCATCGTCGAAGAACACGTCGATGAATCCCCGTACCTCTTCGTCAACTTCAAGCTCTCCCCGGAAGTGTGCGAAGCCGGCTTTGATAACGGCGTCGACTTCAACGAACTGACCTGGAATCTGGTTCTTCCGAATGTGGAAGGAATTGATCCCG
>CAYFOC010000097.1:0-6715 GCA_964344615.1 uncultured Methylococcus sp. | reverse complement strand
TAGAACGGAATATCGTCATCAAAATCCATGTCGCTACCACCACCGGCGGATGCGGCAGGGTAGCCGGCATCTGAACCCGTGTTTCGGTTCTGGTCGTAGTCATTATTGCTGCGATTGAAGTTTTGTCCGCTCGGGCGGTTTCCACCCATCGGAGCACCCTCGCCGCCACCTGCACGATCCAGCATCTGGAATTCCTGTGCCACGATTTCGGTGGTGTATTGATCCTGCCCGTTCTTATCTTGCCACTTGCGGGTCTGGAGGCGCCCTTCAAGGTAGACCTTGCTGCCTTTGCGAAGATAGTCACGAGCTACTTCAGCTGAACGGCCAAAGATCACCACACGGTGCCATTCGGTTCTTTCTTGCAGTTGGCCCTGCTGGTCGCGCCACGCTTCACCGGTCGCAAGCCGAATATTGGCGATGGTGCTGCCATTGGGGGAGGTCCTGACCTCAGGATCTGCGCCAAGGTTTCCAACCAGAATCACTTTGTTCACACCACGCGCGGCCATTGGTTTCTCCTGCGGTCGAATCGAAAAGGGGATGGCCCCATTCTACGACAATCGCCGAGAAGGCGTGCTTGGGAAAAATTAAGGCGAGGGGAAAGGCTGCCGTGGTGAAAAACCACGACAGCCTTGAGCGGTCAGGACTGCAGGTCCTTGAGAACTTCATCCAGCATCTTCTTGGCATCGCCAAACAGCATGCGGTTGTTCTCCTTGTAGAAGAGGGGATTGTCGACCCCCGCGTAGCCAGAGGCCATGGAGCGCTTCATGACGATGGAGTTCTTAGCTTTCCAGACCTCAAGGACCGGCATGCCGGCAATGGGACTGTGCGGATCTTCCTGAGCGCCCGGGTTCACGATGTCGTTGGCACCGATGACCATGGCCACATCCGTTTCCGGGAAATCCTCATTGATCTCATCCATTTCAAGCACGATGTCATAGGGTACACGCGCCTCCGCCAGGAGAACGTTCATGTGACCTGGCATGCGGCCTGCCACGGGATGGATGGCGAATCGAACGGTCACTCCACGCTCCCTCAGGAGGCGGGTGATTTCCTGAACCGTATGCTGGGCCTGCGCGACGGCCATGCCGTAGCCTGGGATCAGCACCACGTTTCTGGCTGCACGCAGCAGTTCCGCAGTTTCAGCCGCACTGATGGCCACCACTTCGCCTGCGGGTGCCGCACCGGGGGCCGGAGCGCTTCCCCCGCTGGTTCCGAATCCCCCGGCGATGACCGAAAGGAAGTGCCGGTTCATGGCCTTGCACATGATGTAGGAAAGGATGGCGCCTGAGGAACCGACCAGTGCACCAGTCACGATCAGAAGGTCATTGTTGAGCATGAAGCCCGTGGCCGAAGCTGCCCATCCGGAGTAGCTGTTCAGCATGGACACGACGACCGGCATGTCCGCGCCACCGATGGCCAAGACCATGTGAATGCCGAACAGCAGTGCAATTCCGGTCATGACATAGAGCGCGATGAGACCTTGCTCGTGACCTTCAGCGCCGAGGAATCGTGAACCCACATAGATCGCCGCGATCAGAAGGCCTAGATTCAGAAAATGACGCGCCGGAAGCAGCAGTGGCCTGCCGCTGATCTTTCCGGAAAGCTTGCCGAAAGCGATCACCGAGCCCGAGAAGGTGACTGCACCGATCAAGATGCCGATGTAGATCTCTACCTCATGAATGGTCTTCTCGACGCCCGTGAGCGAGGCCGAGGGATCCAGAAAGTTGGCATAACCTACCAATACTGCAGCCAGACCTACCAGACTGTGCATCAAAGCGACCAATTCCGGCATCTCGGTCATTTTGACCTTTTTGGCCGCAAAGATACCGATTGCACCACCGATAGAGATACCAATGATCAGGGGGAGGTGACCGGCTTCAGTCACCTTCGGACCAAGCACTGTCGCGAGAATCGCGATGGTCATCCCGAGGATGCCGTAGAAGTTTCCCTTGCGGGCTGTTTCCGGATTGGAAAGGCCGCCAAGGCTCAGAATGAAAAGAATGGTCGCCGCAATATAGGAGACCGTAACAAGTCCTGTTGAAAACATGATGCGGGGCTCCTGAGGTTATTTTCTGAACATGCTGAGCATTCTCTGGGTCACCCAGAAACCGCCAGCCATGTTGATGGACGTGAGAACCAGCGCAATGCCGGCAAGAACGGCGATCTCAGGCGATGAAATCTGCACCAGGGCCCCAATCGCGATGATGCTGGAAATCGCGTTGGTAACGCTCATCAAGGGCGTATGCAGGGCAGGGGTCACGTTCCAGATCACCATGTAGCCTACGAAACAGGCGAGGACGAACACCGTGAAGTGCGCCATGAAGGCCGCCGGCGCCGTGGATCCGAGCCACCAGAAGAGTAGTCCTGCGGTCAGGAGGCTGCCGGTGCTTTTGATCCAGGCTGGAACAGGTCGCTTCTCTGGGGCAGGAGCCACTTCGGCGCTGGCATTTCCGGCATTCGGCTTGGGTGCTGCTGAAACGGAGATGGGGGGTGGTGGCCAGGTGATTTGTCCATCCTTTGCGACCGTTGCACCCCGGATCATTTCATCCTCCATGTCGACATGGGCGATGCCGTCCTTGGTTTTGCAAAGCTCTTCAAGGAGTCGCAGAAGATTGGTGGCATAAAGGGTTGATGCCTGACGAGCCAGCCGGCTGGGGAGGTCCGTGTAGCCGATGATGGTGATGCCATTGCGAACGACAATCTCGCCAGGTTGGGTCCATTCGCAGTTGCCGCCTTGTTCTGCAGCAAGATCGACGATCACACTGCCGGGCTTCATCGTTTCCAGCATGTCCGCGGTAATCAGGCGAGGGGCTGGTTTTCCGGGGATGAGAGCGGTGGTGATGATGATGTCCACCTCGCTGGCCTGTTTGGCATAGAGTTCCCTCTGAGCTTTTTGGTAACCCTCGCTCATCACCTTGGCATAACCGCCAGCCGTTGATCCTTCTTCCTGATAGTTCACTTCGACGAATTCGGCCCCCATCGAGCGGACCTGATCCTTGACTTCAGGACGTGTGTCGGAGGCTCTGACAATCGCACCCAGCCCATTGGCTGCCCCGATTGCCGCAAGTCCTGCGACGCCGACACCAATGATGAAGACCTTGGCCGGCGGAACCTTGCCGGCGGCCGTGACCTGACCGGTGAAGAAGCGACCAAATGCGTGGGCGGCTTCGACGACGGCGCGATAGCCTGCAATATTGGCCATCGAGCTCAAAGCATCCAGTTTTTGTGCTCTTGAAATTCGGGGAACGCAGTCCATCCCGAGAACCGTCGCTTTCTTTTCAGAAAGGCGGGTGACCAGATCGGAATTTTGTGCCGGCCAGATGAAGCTTGCGACCCAGGCACCTTCCTTGAGAAGTGAAACCTCGTCGGGGGTGCCGGCTTGCCCGATGGATGGCGGGCGAACTTTGAGGATGATGTCAGAACCCGACCAGAGGGCCTCTTTATCTAGAATCGAACAGCCTACGGCCTGATAATCTGTGTCAGAAAAATGGGCGCCTTCGCCAGCCCCTTTTTCAATCGACACCTCGAAGCCGAGCTTGATCAGTTTTTCAGCGACTTCTGGGACGGTGGCAACCCGCCTTTCTCCCGGATGCGTCTCCTTGGGTATACCAATTCGCATGAACATTTCTCCTCGATATAATTTCCAGACATGGTCGGCCAATTAGAGGGCTCGGCTGTCCGGTATTGGTTTTATGAGTGAGGGGTTCGAGGCGATGGGTTGAAGATCCCGGATTCCCGACGTGAATCAGGAACATGAGCACCAGCCACAACCTCGAATCCACACCGACCGGGGAGGCTTTTACAAGCCACCCAAGTTCGCTCATTACTATAGGAATTTGCTCAAGGGGGTCAAGTTTCTGTTGTCGTACTCTCCACAAGTGATCACAAAAACTCGGTCATAAATGAAAAAACTTATAGAAGTCAGCGGGTTGACGAGATACTACGGTGCGGTCTGCGCCGTCAGAGATGTGAGTTTTTCGCTGGTTCGCGGCGAGATTCTTGGATTCTTAGGGCCCAACGGGGCCGGCAAGACCAGCACGATGCAGATGATCTGCGGCAATCTTGCTCCGACGGGCGGGCAAATTCGAATCAATGGCATCGATATTCTGGATGAACCCAAAAGGGCCAAGCGAGCCCTGGGATATCTCCCTGAGCTGCCGCCGGTCTATCGGGATCTGACCGTTGATGAGTATCTTGGCTATTGCGGAAGACTGCACGGTCTTTTAGGTCCGAAGCTTTCAAAAGCCGTTGATGTGGCCAAGGGGCGAACGGGGCTGGGAGACGTTGGGAAACGGTTGATCGGGAATCTGTCCAAGGGCTTTCAGCAGCGAGTCGGGATTGCCCAGGCCATCATTCACATGCCTTTGGTCATCATTCTGGATGAACCCACAGTCGGCCTTGATCCCATTCAAATTCATGAAATCCGTAGCCTGATTCGTGACTTGGGCAGGGAGCATGGCGTCATTCTTTCCACGCACATCCTTTCAGAGGTCCAAGCGGTTTGTAGCCATGTACAGATCATCAACCGAGGTCAATTGGTGCTCAATACCAGCATTGATGGCTTGGAGCAGCAGATGAAGGCGTCCAGCTTGATTCTGGCGATTGAAAATCTGCCGGAACTAGGCCTGCTGAAGGCCATGCCGAAGGTCATTGATGCTGAAAGCCTGGGGGAGGGCCGGTATCGGATTTTCCATGATCGGAATGAAAATCCTGCTTCAGCGATTGCGAAGGCGGTCATTGAAGCGGGATGGAATTTATCTGAGCTGACGCCGGAGCGTCGCAGCATGGAAGAAATCTTCCTTGAAATCACTCGGGTGGAAGGACCCTCGTCGGAGGTTAAAGCATGATGGCATTCGTCATAGCAGGACGTGAATTTCGCAACCTGTTTCTCTCCCCTCTGGCCTGGACCATGCTTGCCGTGCTCCAGTTCATATTGGGATTCATGTTCCTGGCTCAACTCGACTATTACCTGATGCTGCAGCCAAGACTTGCAGGGCTTCAGGATGCGCCTGGAGTCACCGACGCCATTGTCGCGCCGCTCTTTGGGAATGCGAGCATCATCTTGATGCTGGTGACGCCTCTTCTGACCATGCGTCTTGTCAGCGAGGAGCGAAGGAATCGAACACTCAGCCTCTTGTTCACCGCACCGGTCTCAATGGCAGAAATCATCATTGGCAAATACTTGGGGGTTTTGAGCTTTCTCTTCGTGGTGATCGGAATGCTGGCATTGATGCCGCTGTCGCTTTATCTCGGGGGAACTCTGGATTCAGGAAAAATTCTGGCCAACCTTTTGGCGCTCACGCTTCTGGTATCGGCTTATGCCGCGATTGGACTTTACATGTCGACCCTGTCGAACCATCCAACCGTGGCCGGAATTTCAACGTTTGGCGCCATTCTTGTCCTCTGGATTCTGGATTGGTCCACACAGTCCGGCGAGAAGGGCACCGGTCTCCTTCAATACCTTTCGATGCTCCGGCACTACGAAGGTCTGTTGCGAGGGCTCGTGAGTACCACCGACCTTTGCTATTTCCTCCTGTTCATCGCCTTGTTCCTGGTTCTCAGTATCCAGCGACTTGATAACGATCGGCTCCAATCATGAAGATTACCCGCAAAACTCATCTTGAGATTCGTCTGCAGAATCTTGTTTTTACGCTGCTGTTCCTGATTTCGATCGGGCTTTTGGCCTGGCTTTCCACACAGTACAGCAAGCGCTTTGATTGGACTTACGGTCAGCAGCACACCCTAACGGTCGCCAGCCGAAAGGTACTGGATCTAATGGAAGGAAAGGCCAGGGTTCAGGCGTTCGTGCGTGACAATGCGGATCTGAGAAGGCCGATTCGTGATCTGACGGATCGCTACAACGCTTATCGTCCGGTACTGGATGTCGAGTACGTCAATCCGGATACCCATCCTGATCGTGTTCGTGAACTGCAGATTCGAGTCGATGGCGAAGCCGTGATCGAATATCTGGGCCGAACTGAAAAGCTCTCCGATCTGGATGAGGTCTCACTCACCAGTGCCCTTCAGCGACTGGAAGCCCCTGAAAAAAGGCGTCTGGTTTTCCTTCAGGGTCACGGTGAACGCTCTCCTGAGGGGCGCCTCGATCAAAGCGATCAGCAGTTCATGGATGAGCTTGGAAAAAGAGGTATCACCGGTGGAGTCGTCAATCTGGCGCTGGCAGGGAAAATTCCCGAGGAAACGGATGTTCTTGTGATTGCAGGCCCGAGAACTCCCGTTCTTCCGGGAGAACAACGAATTATCGAGGAATTTGTCCAGAAGGGAGGCAGCCTTTTCCTGATGTTGGATAAGGGAGAAAGGCGAGGGCTTGAGGGCCTCCTTAAGCTTTTTGGCATAGATGTCTTGCCAGGCTTGGTTGTGGATGCCTCGACGCAGGTGCTCGGGATTGATGATCCGACCTTTGCCCTTGTCATGGATTACCCGCCGCATCTCATGACCCAGGGTCTTGAACAAATGACGATGTTCCCTACGGCCTCAGCGCTGAAGTCAGAGGGGGAGGGAGCTTTTGAAAAGGAACCGCTTTTGACGACCCTTGAGCGAACTTGGACCGAACTGGGTCCCATCAAGGACAAGGTGGCTTTCGAAAAAGAAAAAGGGGAAGTCCACGGGCCTTTGACCTTGGCTTTTGCCCTGACCCGAGCCATTCCTGTTAAACCCACTCAGACCTCTCCGGCTGAAGAGAGCGATGAGGTCAAGG
>CAYFOC010000096.1:0-6871 GCA_964344615.1 uncultured Methylococcus sp. | reverse complement strand
TTCAGCGACGTTATAGGTCACCAGCGTGAAGGCACTGGCAGGGCATAAGAACCCATAAAGGCAAGCCCCGAAGAAGAGTAGACCCCACTTATTCAAGCGGACCTTCATAGCCCTCGCGATCGCCATCGACATCATAGTAGTTCACCCCGCCATCGGGTTTTGGAACGGCATACCCCATGGCTCTACCGGAGTTATCGCGAATGATCCGATGAGAGTTGAGATTCATGGGGTTATTTTCCCAGTTCATGGGGCTGTTGTTGTAGTTGAGCGGGGAATTCTGATAGTTGAGGGGATTATTGGCGTAATTCATGGGGTTTTGCGACCAGAGCGTCGGGTCCGCAGAAACAGAGAACGTCGCGACGAGAAGACTCAAAACGCTAAGGGTTCTTTTTAAAGTGTTGCTCATGTCATGCTCCAACTGCATCTTTTTTCAGTTCACGGGTTCTGAAATAGTGAGGCCATTGATCGGGTGATGTGCCTTTGAAGTGCTGCTTGAAAAACCGGACTAGTCGCTCGTATTCAGAAGTTTCCTTTGAGGTCATGTCTCCCATGAAATCACGTATATTTTTCAGTAATCGTTGTAGGGGTGAACTCGAGAGGGTGCCCAAGTATCGATCCAGAAGATCCGTTAAGGCTTCAAGGAAGGCCTGCACAATCATTGCTTCAGGATAGTGTCCCCACTCATCGCTCTTTACGATGCATTGAATCCACTGGGTCACCTTTTCACTGATGCCCATCGCTTCAAGCTCGAAGACACTCTTGGGCCAGTCGATGGCTTCCCTCTTATCCAACGTGCGTACCAGTGATATGGGCGATCCATCATGGGGGAGGGGCAGATGCCGCGCTTCCTGCGTATCAGCCGAGCGTCTCAGGAAGGCCGGGATATCGAGGTATTCTCGATCCATATCAGAATCGCTGGAGCGTCTTTGGCTGTAACTAGGTTTTAGAGCAATGTCATTGAAACTGGGGCCAGAATCCGAATAAGCCTTACAGTAAAGGACCGGTTCGTCATGGACAGACCCCACGCCCCCCCAACCGGCCGGTAACATCTGTTTGACTTTGAAGTGTTCCGGCATCTCCGGCGCTTTTTCCTCTTGAGATCGTTCGTGAACCAGAATGAAGTTGGTCATCTGGGTGATGAGTTGATAGAGGACACCCACGTATGACACTTCTTCATCCTGAAGCGCGGGAATGCGACTTGATGCGGCCATGCGCGAAATGATGGGGTCTTCGTCGACATGCGAAGGTAAGGTACAGCGTGCCAATTCAATCCGGGTCTCCGTTCCGGAAAGACGGGCCGAAAGCGTAACTTCCCCCTGGGGGATTCCTTTGAATCCGGCAAAGACATTAATGGAGTCCGCATCATAGGCCGAGAGCGGGAGAGGGGAGAGCCAGGTCTCTTTTGAATCTTCCGGCCATTCGATCCTGAGGTCTTCGCAGCGGCTGCAACGAAGTCTACTGAACATCCTCAGGATGGCAGGCTCGACCTGTTCACCGGGCGCGACAAAATCGATGGCCCCGCCCGTTTCATCGGCAATTCTTCGAAGGAATCCATCCGATGGACTCGATCCAATCCCAATCACGAAAATCCTGACGCCACTCTCCTTGACCGTTGTTATAAGGCGATCGATGCCAAATATCTCGCCATCCGTGATCAAAAAGAGGACGGACGATGCTGACCCCCGAATCGTCAAAGTCGAGCGGATGGCTTCTTCCATTGCGGTGCCCCCCATATCCGCCTCGAGTTGGCCGATCCAACGCTGAGCGGAGAGGCGAGAGGTATTCTTGACGCTCCACAGTGATCGCGATCGATGAGCGACTTCGTTGCCAAATTTTGAGAGTGAAAACTGATCCCCCGTTTTTAACTCAGAGACGATCGCCATCAAGGCGCGCTTTGCCGACCGAATACTGTCGCCCGACATGGAGCCGGAGCAATCCACCAGGAACTTCACCGCAATGGCCTCGTCTTCCGATGGGGGTACGGTGGGACAGAAGCTCAGCAGACCTACGGTATTTTGAGGCTCGGCCATGTCGACGCCCAATAGAGCCAATGAATCTACGGTCAGTTGATCAAGCTGGATGACGAGGTCCCGGTCGAGTCTTGCGGAGGAGAGGAGATCGATTCGAGTCAGTGGACCCTCTTGGGTTGTGACCTGGTGAATACGAATGGGATGGCTGGGTGAGCCTATTCGGGATGATGCGAGTGCGCCTTTGATGTCGATCTGGAATTCAAAGGGGTAGCTCACCGCCAAATCCGTTTCAGGAGCCAGGGATGGCTCGAGCTTACCGTCCTGGATCGGATCCCCGTAGTGGGGCGCGATGACCGTTGGAATCAGGAAGCGGATGCCGCGCTGTTCAAAAGAAAGCGTCTGGGCATAACGCATTCGGACGACACAGGTTTCCTTGGGGGCGAGGTTTCCAAGGCTCAGGTTATAGAACTCGCATTTGTCCAGTTCCAGCATGACCGCGCTGTCACCGTCGGAGAGCGCATCTTCATAGTCCTCAACGGCTTTCCCTCGTTCTTTAACCATTCCTTTAAGCTTCTTGCCCCCCAGTGTGACTTCAACATCGAGGATCACGGCTTGATGGGGGAGTCTTGAGGTGTAGACCACTTCGAGGTGGTTATCGCCGGGATTCACGAAGGTCTGCTCAATCACGGTATCGAACAGCAAGCCCTCTACGGTCCCCTTTAGCTTCATGCCGAGAAAGACCGGATGTTCATCTGAAGTTGAGGTGAGACTGGAGGGCGAGATTTCGATCATGGGGGTTGTCCTTTAGGTGGTCGGCAGCGCTGTTAAGAGTCTTTCTTGTTGATGACATCGTCATAGGCCGTCATCACGCCTTTGAGAAGTGTCCGGACATCCTCCGTCGAGAGGCCGCTTCGTGCGGGGTCAATCACGAGTTCGAGGCCCTCGCCAATCTGAATATGACTTTTCACTTCGATCTGGCCCTGCCGCAAGGGTCTTGGTGGGATCGGCGCTTCTGCCCCGTGGAGCAAGTCCCGGATCCGCTCCAGAGAAACCCCTGCGGTTGTCCATTTCTTGATGAGCAGCAGTTGTTCAAGGTGTTTTCCACCATAAGCTGCTGCGCGGGTAGATCCCGAGGGCCGATCGACCAGCCCAGCCTGGATGTAATAGCGAACGGTCCTTAAGGGGAGATCGGCGAGGACGCAGAGCTCTGCCAGAGAATGGGTGGGGGCGTTGGTGTGATCTTTCATGCGCTACATATGAACACAAGAACTGTACGAAAACAAGTGTCATAAAAGATAGCGATGATGGAGTCCCTGTGGGGTTCATTCTTCCGGGGGGAGAATGCTGCCATTCAAAGGTCCGCCAATGACCATGCCTCCTCGATCCCCAGGCATGATCGAACCGTTTAAGGGGCCTCCGATCACCATGCCGCCCCGATCACCCGGGAGTATGGAACCATTCAATGGGCCCCCAATGACCATACCGCCTCGATCGCCGGGCATGATGGAGCCATTCATGGGTCCTCCAATCACCATCCCGCCGCGCTCACCCGGGACAATGGATCCATTCAGGGGCCCTCCGATCACCATGCCGCCATTCGCTCCAGGGAGGATCGATCCGTTTAAAGGACCACCGATCACCATGCCTCCATCAGACAATGCCGGGCCGGAGATCAAAAGACTCAACCACAACAACGGTGTGGATAGGGATTTAGGGGTGAAGTGATGCATATCGAATCCTCATAAAATGATGGTCGAGGCTATTCTTGATCCGGTGTGGCTCACAGAATGAGCCTTGCTCAACGTACGCTCTGACATCAGGCGGTGTCCTCTTTTTATTAAAGGACGGATTACGTGCCAAAATGTCAGGACGTCATCAGGGCTGTTTTATTGAGATGTACCGAAAGTTCCTTGTTCCAGGTCTCGTTGGTTTCGCCGTTCTGGTTGGGCTTTGGCAGGTTTTGCCTTTCCTTAAGCATGAGGAGAACGCCCTGACAGGAGCTCCGGCTCCCGTCGCGGCATCTCCCGAAGAGGATTACGCCGCCGGCATGACGGCCCTTAAAGAGGCCCGGGATCTCGAGGGGATTGAGGCGGCCATCGATGGCTTTAAACGGGCTGCTGCAGGAGGGCATGAGCCCTCGAAATATGAACTCGGAAAGCTCTATCTCTTCGGAGCGGGTGCGCTCAAGCCACACGTTGAACTCGGCGCCCGTTTGAATGATGAACTGCTCCTTCAAGGGAGCAAGTTCGGCGCGCAGTTGTCATTCGATCGCTATGACAATCTGAACCCCTGGCCCGTGAATACCCGGGCGGCCATGCTGCTCGCGGTCAAGGCGGCCACGATCGGGAAGCCTGATGCGGCGGCTTTAATCCTGAGTCGCAAGATCGGGTATGAATCCCTCTCACTCCCTCCCGTCCTGGAAGTCGCCTGGCTTCAAAGGGCGATACCGCTTGAATTTGATGAATCCGAGCGAGCGAGAGATCAAGAGGTACTGGATAAAAAAAACGCCAGACTCACTTCAGAAGAAAGGGCACAGGTAGAGACTTTGGGTGAGGTGACTTTGGCTCATGAAACGCTCAAGTTCCTCACACAAAGAGAACAAGCACTCGGTCCTCTGGAGCCTGCTGACTTAGTCAACGAAGGCTGGCATCAATTTACGGGCGAGAGGGGCGAGATCAATGAACCCCTGGCGCAATATCTCACCGAAGAAGCCCTTCGGGTGGCCATCATCGCCAAGGATCGCTACGTCGAGAATCTCGCTCGAAATAACCTTGGGGTCATCCTGTGCAATGCCGTGAATCCATTAGTTAGAAATCCCCGCCTCGCGGATGTCCATTTGATGGATGCCTACCAGAGTGACTATGCGCCCGATAATCTCCTGATGGACGCTTATCTTGGAGGTTTCCCATTGGATTCCAAAAAGCTTAAGGACTTACGGGACCGTTTTTTTAAGGACAATGGCCGTCGACACGTGACGGAGCGTTTGCCGCCTCTGAGTCGCTCGGTGCTGAAAGACCCCCGAAGCATCCTGAAAGTCCTTATCGATTACACCGAGAGAAGCCATGATCCTGATGGTGCGGATGCGGTGATTAGCTTCATTGAAGATCATCCTGAATCCTTTTCGATATCCGATGCGGAGCCCTGGTATCAGAAGTTCGCCGCATTAAGTGGAAAAAGCCCTGAGTCCAACGAACGCTATGTCAGGCTTCAACATATTATGAAGGGCCAGTATGTGAAGGATTATCCCAATCTCACCGATGCCATTCCGAGTCTCTTCAGGCTCAAGGATCGGGAAGGCCCGGACGTCACCACCGCACTCCAGGCCGTTCAGCGCCCGAAGGTCTTGCAGGCGCTCGTGATAGGGAATCAGCATTATTCAAGTTCACAGCTCCAAAATCCGCTTGCCGACTCCAGCGCCACTGGAGAGCAACTCAAGCACATGGGGTTTGAGGTGACATTGATTCAGGATGCTTCTCGGGAGGAGCTGGTCAAAGCCTTGCTGGACTTCGCCTCCAAAGCTAAGGATGCGGATGTTACTGTGCTTTATTATTCCGGACATGGCGCACAGGTGGGGGGGGTGAATTATCTCCTGCCCACGGATATCGACTTCAAGGAGAGCGCAGATAGCATCGTGCTATCGGGCGTGAGTCTCAATGAAATGCTCCTGAGGCATATCCCGGGTAAAACGCGGATCGTGTTTCTGGATGCTTGCAGAAATAGTCCTTTCCGAACGGCGCACGTTCGAAGCGGGCCTGAGGGATTGGCACCGATCAATGTACCCAAAGGCACCCTGATTTCATTTGCAACCCGGGATGGGGGAATTACGCTGGATGGTCAGCATGAAGCGCATAGCCCTTATACTGGAGCCCTCCTGAGCCATCTTGAGGATCCGGAGGATGTGGCCCTGATGCTGAGACACGTCAGAGATGAAGTCTATGAACGCTCCAAGGGTGCGCAGGAACCCTGGGAGTATGGCGCACTATCGGGAGGGCAATTGATCCTGTCGAAATTGTCTGAGGGACACCCCTAGTCATGGAAGAATCGGGAATTCTTTTTTTTGAGCCCAGTGAGCTTCTTAAGGTTTACGAGGGACTCAAATCTCGTAAGGCAGAGGAAAAGGCGGCTGCAGTCAGCTGCCTCTATGATCGACTCGGACCTTCGATATTCAAGCGGCTACGCTATCAGTTCCGAAAAGTCGGCGAAGCTGAGCTTCAAGATGTCGTTCAGGAAGCCTTCCTTAAAATCTTTACCACCTCATCACTGCCTGCGCATTCGGAAGCCTTGGTCAGTTGGGCCTACCGCATTGCTGAAAATACCTGCCTCGATCTTCTCCGTAAGGCTTATCGAACCCATGAAGAATCGTGGCCTGAGTGGAAGGATTCAGCGGATGAAGCGACGGCCCCTCAATGCGATATAGGAGCAGATCTGCCCATGGATTCGGGTGATCTTTCTCAAGCGCAGGGTGGATCGATGAATCGATTCGTAGAGCACTGCGTGAGTCAGGGGCTCTCGGTGTTTTCCAAGCGTTTTCCTGAACGGGAACTTGCCATTTCTCTGGCATTGGATGGATCCAATATGAAAACCATCGCCCTGATTCTGAATCGTACTGAACCTGCGACGCGGCAGTTCATTTATGAGAGCCGGAAAAAGCTGGCCCCCTTCATTCAACATTGCCTTGAAGCCTTGAAGTAGGTTTTGACTATGACAGAAAAATCAGAAGATCCCATTAATGAAAAGGAGACTCAGGTTCTCAAAGCCTACTATCAAGCTTTGGATCAGCAACTGGGGATTGAGCCTACAACACCCGAATTTCTGCGATTGAGGTTTGAAGAGAAACTCGCTGAGCGGGTCCGAAACAAACAGCAGCACTTTAACTGGAAGCTCTTTTTAACGACCTTGTT
>CAYFOC010000095.1:0-6932 GCA_964344615.1 uncultured Methylococcus sp. | reverse complement strand
TAGAAGTCAATTCCATCGTCGCTACGTTTCATCATCACAAAAACGCACCGACTCCACACCAGTATTCCCCCCCACTGAGCAATCAGGCTCTTTTTCGTCGGGATAACCACCTCTGTCTTTATTGCGGATTTCAGTTTCGCCACGCAGATCTTTCCCGCGATCACGTCAAGCCCCTGAGCCAGGGAGGGCGGGATTCATGGGGCAATGTGGTCACTGCCTGCAAGCGTTGCAACAATCACAAGGCGGGCCGGACGCCAGAGCAGGCCGGCATGCAACTTCTGGCCATCCCTTTTTTGCCTACCCATGCAGAGTACGTTTACCTTCAGGGTCGCCGGGTGCTGAGCGATCAGATGGAGTTTCTCAAGGCCCACTTTCCCCGAAAGAGTCCCCTGCATCTTCGCCTCTCCTGAGCGGGCTATACCTTCGGGAGACGAAGCTCGATGGGTGACCATCCTTCAGGAGTTTCAATGAAGGCATCAATCTCCAGTACCCCTTTGATTCGGCTTCCGATGAGAAGGTGCGGAAGGGATGGCAAGGACAGAGCCTCCGGTCGGGTTGGCGGTTGGTGAAGGTCAGATGCGATGGCAAAAGTGGCGTAGGGCGTCAGGCCTTGATCATGAATCTCTTGTAGCAATTGACGGGCATCCCCATCCGCCGAGAGCGTGAAACAGGCGTTTGCGATGCCGCCCTCTGCGCTCACAAAACCCGAGAGTGCTGTGGGTGCCGGCGATTGGGCGAGCTGGAATAGCCGGTTGGTGAGGTCGCGGGAGAGTTGCATGGCAGATCCATTTATCAAGACAGGCGGGGGTATCTTGCCATGGTCACGCGAGGATGTCTTTGAAGATCCATGTGCGTCTGGATTTCCGTGTAGCCTGCCTCGGCGAGAATCTTTTGGACGGCATCCGCCTGGTCGAATCCATGCTCGAAGGCCAGTGATCCGTCGGGCGAGAGGAATCCAGCGGCCTCACTCGTGATTCTTCGGATGTCATCCAATCCATCAGAGCCGGAGGCCAATGCGCTGAGGGGTTCAAAGCGCAGATCCCCGCGACTTAGATGCGGATCTTTCTCCGGAATATAGGGCGGGTTGCTGACAATCAAATCGAAGCGGCGAGTTTTCTCAAGGGATTGCAGCCAATCGCTTTCGATGAATTCGACATTGTGGCAATTCAGCCGATGGGCATTCTTTCTGGCAAGGGCGAGCGCGAGGCTGCTCGCATCTATGGCGGTAATCTCCGCATCAGGTCGTTCTGATGCGAGACTGATCGCGATGGCGCCGCTCCCGGTGCCAAGGTCAAGAACGCGCGGCTGATGCCGTGTCCTGATCCACTCAAGACCGATTTCCACCAGAAGTTCCGTTTCGGGTCGCGGAATGAGAACGGATGGTGAAACCTCGAAAGTTATCGACCAGAATTCACGATATCCGGTCAGATAGGCGATAGGCATGCCTTGATTGCGTTTTTGGATCAGGTCCCGAAAGGTACGGCTCGCCTGGATCGGGACTGGCGAATCGGGGAATGCCCGGAAATGGGTGCGTCCCTTGTCGAGTACGAATCCCAGAAGGATTTCTGCCTCCAATCCGGGATCTTCGACCTGATGAGCGAGTGATTGCGCGCCTTCTGCCAAGAGCGCAGAAATCACCTCGTCCGACATGTGTTATTCGTCTCCAAGCTGTGCGAGGAGCTCTGCCTGGTGTTCACTGAGCAAGGGATCGATCACGGGATCAAGCTCCCCGGCCATGATGGATTCAAGTCGGTAGAGCGTCAGGTTGATGCGGTGGTCTGTCAGGCGGCCTTGAGGAAAGTTGTAAGTGCGAATGCGTTCAGATCGATCGCCGCTTCCTACCTGAAGTTTACGAGAGGCGGCGATTTCTGCGGACTGCTTGTCCTGTTCAGCAGAGAGAATGCGGGATTGCAGCAGTGACATGGCCCGTGCCCGGTTCTTGTGCTGGGATCTCTCATCCTGACATTCCACCACGACTCCCGTAGGAATGTGCGTGATTCGAATGGCTGATTCGGTCTTATTCACATGCTGACCGCCGGCGCCTGATGCCCGGTAGGTATCGACGCGAAGATCGGAAGGATTGATGTCAATCTCGACGTCTTCCACTTCGGGAAGGATGGCCACGGTGCAGGCTGAGGTGTGGATTCGGCCTTGTGCCTCGGTTTCCGGGACCCGTTGAACACGGTGGGTGCCTGCTTCGAATTTCAGCTGTGAATAGACGTCCTGACCGCTGATGCGGACGATGATTTCCTTATACCCACCCTGATCGCCCTCGCTTTCGGAAATGACTTCCGTTTTCCACCCTTTCTGTTCTGCATGTCTCAGGTACATGCGGTAAAGGTCTCCGGAAAACAGCGCGGCTTCGGCGCCGCCTGTCCCTGCGCGGATTTCCAGGAACACGTTCCTTTCATCATTCGGATCCCTCGGCAGCAGAAGGACCTGCAGCTGTTGTTCGAGCGACTCAATGGCTTCAACAGAGGTCTTGATCTCATCATGGGCCATGGACCTTACTTCGGGATCCGGATCTGTTGCGAGGGATTCGGCAAACTCCTTGGCCTCAAGAGCAGAGCCATAGTCTCTGAACGTGGAAACCAAGGGATTCAGCTGGGCGTATTCCTTGCTGAGGGACCGGAAGCGATCCTGGTCATTTTGCGTTTCAGGTTCAGCCAGGAGAGCGGTAATTTCCTCAAAGCGCTGCGAGAGCTGCTCGAGTTTTTGACGAATCGAATCTTTCACGTATTCAGTGCGAGTCCTTGAGTTGAAACAGTTCTCTTGCAGCAGTGATCAGGTCTTCTCTTTCGTGAGTGCCGGCCTGGCGGAGTTGCGTGCTGGGGAGATGGGTAAATTTGTTCGTCAGCAGCTGAGCCAGATAGGCAAGGCTTTCCTCTGGTGACTGACCGGAGCGAAGGTTTTTTAGCGCCTTGTCTAAGGCGTCTGCGCTGAGCGTTGCCGCATGCTCTCGAAGCTCCCTGATCGTGTCTGTGGCGCCCTGAGCGCGCAGCCAGTTGAGGAAGTGGGCCACTTCGACATCGATGATTTCTTCCGCTTGTTTAGCAGCCTCCTGCCGCGACCGGAGATTTTCCTCAATGGTGTGACGCAGGTCATCCACGGTGTAGAGGTAAACGTCTCGAATCTGCTCGACCTCGGGTTCGATATCCCTTGGAACAGCAAGATCGACCATGAACATGGGCTTGTGTTTGCGAGCCTTTATAGCGCTCTCGACGCTGCCCTTGCCCAAGATGGGGAGGGGGCTGGCTGTTGATGAGACAACAATGTCGGCCTTGGCGAGGTGCTGGGGAAGTTCATGCAGCGAGATGGCGAATCCGTTGAACTGTTGGGCAAGAAGGTGAGCGCGGTCATAGGTCCGGTTGGCGATGATGAGCTCGCCGATGTGATTTTCGGTCAGGTGTCTTGCGGTCAGCTCAATGGTCTCACCGGCCCCGATCAGGATGGCGGTTTGTTTGCTCAGGTCTTCGAAAATGCGTTGCGCCAGTCGGATAGCGGCAAAGGCCACCGAAACGGGGCTACTGCCTATGGCGGTATCGGTCCGCACCTTTTTAGCGGCGGTGAAGGTGTGTTGAAACAGTTTTCCGAGCGTTTTCCCGAGGGTGCCGGCTTCGGTGGCAGTCTGATAGGCGGTTTTCATCTGCCCCAGGATCTGCGGCTCACCGAGGACCATGGAGTCAAGACCTGATGCGACCCTGAACATGTGTCTGATGGTCGACGTGTCCTGATGGGTGTACAGAAAGGGCTGAAAATCAGCGCGATCAAGCCGCTGCTCCTGAGCGATCCACTGAAGAAGCGGTTCGGGATCTTCTGAGCTGAGTCCGCAATAAAGTTCGGTTCGATTGCAGGTCGACAGAATGGCGGCTTCCTCGACAACCGGCACACGCGCGAGGTTTCTCAGGGCGAAGATGACCTCCTCTGCGGGAAACGCAATGCGTTCCCTTACAGAGATAGGCGCGGTGTTGTGATTGAGTCCAAGGGTAATAATAGCCATTCGGCTCACTGGATGAAGCTTTCAGAATATAATTCTAGGGAATACAGAGCCGTCTGGGTATGGGCCCTGAGTCTCCATTGAGAGGCAAAGGGCATTTAAGCGGTTAAAACCGTGTCCAGGAAGGCTCTCCAGCTGTCCGCTCCCATCTTTCTGATACCTGATGCGCGCTATCAAAACCTTTGTTTCTCTGTTTGTTGCTGGAATTGTATGGGCCACCGGGTGTGCTGGTGTCAAATCCTCGGTTGGAGAGGATCATTCCTCTGTGGATTTGTCCCAAGGCCTTTCGGGTTCAGGCGTTGATTCCGATCCCGTTTATCTGATGTTGATGGCGGAAGTGGCTGGACAGCGAGGTCGGTCCGATTTGGCGCTTGATTCTTACATGCGGCTTTTGGAGACAACCCGAGATCCACGGGTTGCAGAGCGCGCTACACAGGTTGCGGTCTACCTGAAGGATTCCGCCAAGGCTGAGGAGGCTGCTGAGACATGGGCAGAGCTTGAGCCCAACAGTCTCCCCGCGCACAGGCTCACGCTCATGCTGCGGGTTCGGACCGATGACGTTGATGAGGCGGCGGATGAGATTCGCCATCTGATTCAGCTTAAGGATCCGGAGCTTGAGAATACGCTTTTGGAATTGGCTCGCTGGATCAATGAGGAAAAGGAGCGCGAGCGTGGTCTTGAGATCATGCGTGAATTGGTGGAGCGGCTTCCAAAGGTTCCCGAAGTTCATTTGGCGTCGGCGTATCTTGCGACCGAAGAGGGCGCGTTGCTGGTTGCGCGCGAAGAGGTTGGGTTGGCGTTATCCATGCGGCCAAATTGGAGTCGTGCGCTGATGCTGCAGGCCCAGTTGCTTTTGCAGGCTGGAGATATGTCCGGAGGACGTGCGGCGCTTGAAAAGGCGAGGCGCAATGATCCAAAAAACACGCGGCTGTCATTGGTTTACGGCCAGTTTTTGGCCAAAACAGGGGATTATGCGGCGGCCGAGCGCGAGCTGATTAAGGTCGTCGACCGCGAGCCTGGGAATGATGACGCGAGATTTACCTTGGCCTCGGTATGGCTGGAGCTAGGGGTGCTCGACAAGGCGAGAAAGGAATTCGAGCTCTTGGCAACGGATGCTCGCTGGCGGTCTCAGGCCAACTTTTCGATCGCCTTGATCGATGCTCGCGAGGGCAAGACAGAAGAGGCGCTTAAGGGATTTGATCGCGTTACCGAAGGTCCCGCTGTTTACGATGCCCGATTTAATGCCATTTCAGCCCTTATGGTCATGGGACGCATTGAAGATGCCAGGAGGCGCCTTGCAGATGCGCGTAAAGAATTTCCTCAGGAGCGCGCGCGTCTTTATCTGATCGAGGCGGAATTACTGGTCAAGCAGCAAAAATCTGATGACGCTTACAAGATCCTGACGGAGGCGGTCGGCCACATTCCGGGGCAGCCTGAACTGCTCTACGCTCGTGCATTGGTTGCCGAACAGTTGGGGCATCTGGATGTCATGGAGTCTGACCTCAAGTCGCTGCTCGAGAAGACGCCTGATGATCCTGCAGCCTTGAATGCGCTGGGATTTTCACTTGCAGTCCATTATCCCGATCGACTGGATGAGTCCGAGGGCTATATTCGGAGAGCACTTGCAAAGCGTCCTGGAGATCCGGCGATTCTGGACAGCTATGGTTGGGTCTTGTTCCGGAAGGGTAAAGGGCAGGAGGCCGTGTCTCCCCTGAAAAAGGCCTACGGCCTGTATGCCGACCCCGAAATCGCAGCTCATTTCGGCGAAGTGCTCTGGTCCATCGGGCGTAAGCCCGAGGCGCGCCGGATTTGGCGCGAGGGATGGAAAAAAGATCCTCGGCAGCGTGACATGATGCGTGTTCATGAGGCGTACCCCGAGGCATTTCAGGATTCGACAAAGTGATGAAAACTTTGGCTGCCCTTTTGGTTTTAGCGGGGCTGTCGGGTTGCGCATCTTGGTCTGAGCATTCCGATGAAGTGGTCTATTCTGCTGGAGGCCTTAAGAAATGGGCGCTGGACGGAAGGGTTGGCGTACGCTCTCGAACAGATGCGTGGCAGGCAGACATGGTCTGGGCGCATGATGAGCGACAGGATCGCTTGCGGCTTTCGGGTCCTCTGAGTCAGGGGCTCATTTCAATTGTCCTTCAGCGCGATCTCATCTATATCAATGAGGGCGATGGGCATGAGCATTTGGCAAAGGACCCTGATGCCGCACTCAAGGCCCGACTCGGTTTCTCTGTTCCGCTCAAGAGTCTGAGTTACTGGGTGCTTGGAATGCCAAATCCGGCGGAGCCGTCAAAGCCCTTTTCATCCGATGGAGCGGTCGGGTTTGAGCAGCAGGGCTGGCAAATCACGCCGTCAGGCCGCGTCGATCTTGAGGGCCGCACCGTGCCTGACCGCCTGGTGGTCGAGGGGGCGGGTGTAAGGCTCAAGATCATTGTGGATCGATGGGATCCGGCTTAATACTATTCATTCGAAGGCAGTCATGGCGAAAGACTTCATATCTGAACGTTATCCGGCACCGGCAAAGTTGAATCTGTTGCTCCGGGTGATCGGTCGACGGGAAGACGGTTATCATCTTCTTCAGACCGTATTTCAGTTCATTGATCAATGCGACTTCATCGAGTTCACCTCTAGGGATGATGGTGAGGTCCGCTTGGCCCGTCCTCTTCCAGGGGTTCCGGAGGAGACGGACCTGACGGTTCGGGCGGCACGCGCACTGCAGACTGCGGCCAATATCTCAAAGGGGGTCACGATCGCCGTTGAAAAAAATCTGCCCATGGGCGGCGGATTGGGTGGCGGGAGTTCAGATGCGGCAACTACATTGGTCGCTCTCAACGATTTGTGGGGAGCGGGGCTTTCTACGGACGAGCTTAAGGCTATAGGCTTGGGATTGGGTGCGGACGTTCCGGTCTTCATCGAGGGCGTTGCTGCC
>CAYFOC010000094.1:0-6946 GCA_964344615.1 uncultured Methylococcus sp. | reverse complement strand
AGCTGCCTAAGTCCTGAATCGCACTCAAGACCATCACGGCCATACCGGCAGCCGGCCCCGAAACACTCAAAGGTGACGCGCTCATCAGAGCTACCACGATCCCGCCAATAATGCCCGCGATTAATCCGGACACCAGTGGTGCTCCTGAAGCGAGCGCGACACCGAGGCAAAGCGGCAGGGCCACCAAAAAAACCACGATCCCGGCGGGAATATCGTGAGACAGATCCTCAAAAATTTGATGCGTCATAAGAAGCAAGAGCACTAACCATGAAAAGGTTTAAATAAACCGGCTTATCGCTTCACTTTAGCCCAAAAAGGTTCAAATAAACACTCAAGGAATTCAGCTCGTGAATTCTCGGATTCAGAAATCGGAATTAGACGTTAAGCCCTAAAAGCCCAGAGAATCTTGCGTTGAAACAAAGAAAATGAATATGACTCAATCAACGCCCCCCCCCCTGAATCCCTGTATCACTGCCCATGTGGTGAAAACCCTAAGAGAGAGCGAGTTTCTGTGGAAATTGCTCAAATTTGCGCTGGTGATCCTGATTTTTCTCAAAGCCTGCAATTTTGCGTACTTTGATCTTTTGGGAAATTTCAAATCTCTGACCGACTTCAATGCCTTCTACATTGCTGGGAAGCTCGCTTTGCTGGGAAGACTCTCGGAGGCCTACCATTTTGATCAAATGCACGCGGCGCAAATCAGATACACCGGCTCTGATAATTTCCTGCCGTGGACCTACCCTCTCCCCTTCGATCTCGTTTTGGCGCCGTTAGCCCTTCTTCCAATTGCCCTGGCGTATTTAGTCTTCATATCGATATCTTTGGTGGCGTATGTGGCCATCCTACAAAGGCTGGCTATTGAAAATATTCGGTTAATCGCACTGCTACTTATTCCGGCGCTACTTCTCAACGTTGGATGCGGTCAGAACGGTCTTTTGACCGGATCACTGGTCGGACTCTTTTGTATCAAGTACATCAGAGGCAACCGCCTTTCGGGCGTTCCTCTCGGTTTGATGATCATCAAACCCCACTTGGTTGCGGGGATAGGTCTGTTTCTGTTGTTTAAGAGGGAGTGGCGCGTCATTGGAACCGCTGCACTAACGGCTTTGGTTTTTTCTCTATTGGCCAGCGCCTTCTTTGGGTTCTCCGTTTGGATGGATTTTCTAAGCAGCGTAGAGGAATCCGGGGCGTTTCTTCGCAAAGGCGAATACCCCCTGTTTCGAATGACTTCGGCGTTTGCGGCCATTCTGACCTTGACCGGAAGTTTTGAATGGGCACGCCTGTTGCAAGGCCTCTCCATCCTTTTTGCCCTCTGCATTCTGACGTGGCTCACTGCAAACCAGACCACAAAGAGGAATACCCTTGGGCTTGTCTGTCTCTCAAGCGCTTTCTATAGCCCCTACCTGTACGACTATGACTTGCCAATTGTGGGCTTGGGTCTAGCACTGCTTATGCCTGTCCTTCACAAGAACTTAACCGCTTTTGAAAAAACGATTGGGAGTCTTTCGTTTCTGCTGGCACAGGGGGGGTGGCTTCTACTGACCCCTCTGGTATTTGTTGAGAACACGGCTAAAGCCGAAGCCGCATTATCGAAAGTGCCTAGTCTTGCCTATTTCTTTCTTTTGCTGTTGACAGGATTGGCCTTAAGCGCCATCAATCGAGGTCGCAAGTCGCGACTCAATTGAGCCTACCAACTCCCCTTAATTTCCAGAGCCTGCCGAACTGGTGATTCCCAATACGGCAGGACTTCTGACTTTCTGGGGAGAACCTAAATCGCCTTGATAGGACCGCTGATAAGCTGCTGTCGCTTTTTGCCCGTCCATGCCATCCGGTGCATACATTTCTGGATGTTCAGATTTGTAGCCGTTATAAACCGACTGTTGAACCAGACTGTGGACCGAAGATCCATAGTCTGAAATAACTCGCTCTGGGTAAGGACTGAAGGACTGACACCCATAAAGCTGCCCCAAGCAGGTTAGAAATAGCAGCCTCAATCCCTGATCATTGGCACATCTCATGGAGCCTCCTGATAGTCCTGTCCAAAATGACCCCGCAGCCCACCACCATAGCGCGTAGTGTCCCCCGACTTTCTTTGAGGAGGCGCGCCATCGCCCTCTGTTTTACCTTGGATATAGAACTCCACATCCGAGGGGTCCGTGATCGCATCTGTGGGCAATCGAATTTTGTTCGCATCCACCGGCTTCACAAGTTTTGGTGTTACGAAAATCATGAGTTCGGTTTCATTTTTTAGGTAGCTTTGACTCGTAAAAAGCTGCCCCAAAATCGGAATGTCGCCCAAACCGGGAAACTTGCTCACATTTTCACGCATGGTGTCGTTGATGAGCCCAGCGATGCCGAGTGTCTGTCCATCGTCGAGCTCCATGGAGGAAGCCGCATTCCTTTTCGTCAAAGCCGGAATGACATAGGTCCCATTCGTACCAGAAGGTAAAGAGATCGTATGCGTGGGATCAATTTCACTCACTGCAATATTCAACTTGAGACTGATTCTTCCACTGTTTAGGACTACCGGAATAAATTTGAGAATGACCCCGTACTCCTTGTAAACGACGGTAATACCTCCCCCCGTTCCACCGATGGCGCCATATTGCGGGACTGGGACCGGAAATTCACCTCCGGATACAAATTCTGCATCCTGACCAGATATCGTCGTGAGATTAGGCTCAGCAAGAACTTTCGCTAAACCATTATCTCGGGCCGCGTTAATCACCGTCTGAACCGTTGCGTCTCGCCCGATAAAATTAAAAAAGAGGGTTGCCGGATTCATGACTGCGGCGGCCGTTTTCAGAGCCTGGATCAAACTTCCAGCCCCGACGGCACCCCCAGTCACATCTCCGCCTCCGCCAAACGCAGAGAAATTCACAGTAAGTGCACGCGAGAGGGATCTTGAAATCTCAGCCACAGTGACGCCTAGCATGACTTGCTGTGGTCCGCCAACTTGCATCAAATTGACAATGTGGCTGCTACTGACAGAACTCGCTGCGGGATTGGCCGCGCCTGGCGCCGTCGCTGTGGGTGCTGGAACTGGAGCCGCCCCGGTTCCCTGAGGGACGAAGGTTCCGGCAATCGACAGAATTCCGTTCATTTTTTCAACGCTAGTCACTTGTCCAGCCAGAACGATGGCACCCTGAGAAGCATAGACGTTGGGGTGCTCTCCGGGAAAAACCTCATGCAGCTTTTCACGAAGGCCCTCAAGATCAGGGGTCACCTCGACCTCAATGGTCTTGAAGCAATCCTGGGCGCTACATAAAACGATGTTGGTCTCGCCCACTCGCTTTCCAAGAACATAGAGATGCTTGGGATCGAGCTTTTGAACCTCCGCAATATCTGCATTCCCTACGGCGACACTCGCCACATTCCCGGGTAATTTCAAAACCCGGCCCTTATGCATGGAAACCTGCTCCTTCTCTGAAGCCGCATAAGAGAATGGCACAACCATCAAGCTGAGCGCAGCCAATAAAAAAAGGCGTCTTTTGGAGCGAAATATCGAAAGCAAATTGTTCATCGTGGACCAGATCATAGGAGGCACCAGAACCTAGTCCACCACTTTTGGTAAGACGGTCACATAAGACTTTTCAGCAACGCCCTTTCCTTCCAGATGGCAGGAGAATTCCTCCGCATTAGCCAGCTTTGACCTAGTCCAGTCATGGTCATCATCATGCTCATGCTCATCTTCATGTTCGTATTCATGATGATCATCATCTGCCTCGTGCGCCTCCTTATGTCCTGGCGCAAGCAACTGGATGTCCACATAGTCACAATTAATGGCTTTCTTGTTTCTATTGCTAGGATTGTCTGCAGCAAAATATTCTTTACCGGTGCCTATGACATTAACGGCTGCAAATGACTTGATGGCGCCGGTTTTAGCAGCATGAGAACAACGGTCAACCACAGCTACGTAGCCTGCATATTTGGCTCCGTGACAGGCTGAGACGACCCGCTGGCGGACCTGCGCCTCACTGTTTTTTGTGCACAGCTGAAGATCATGATGATCTGAAGAATAAGAGACACTTTTGAGCTCGGTTTTGTTCTTGATCGAGCAATCATCATTATCGCTGGTGCAGGTATGGTCTGCATCGTCTTCATAAGTATGCCAAGCCCCTGCAACAGGAAAGTCATCCTCGTCGCCCTCATGATGCTCGCGCTCATCATCGTCCTCCGACTCCGTAAGCTTTTTTCGCGTTGCGGGAAGAATTTGGGGAACATCCAAGTTGCAGGTGTTATCCCAAATACGAACACGATAGGGTTCACCCGGCTGAGTCACTGGAGCCGAATTGGACCCTTGGTCCTTGTTCGTATAAAGAGCCGTTGAACTCCCTTTGTTTAGAAGGGGCTGATGGGTCAGTGGATCCCATAGATTGTCCATAACGCTCTGTGGAATCGTTAGCGGAAGGACCTGGCCGGGAGCTGCAGTCGCTGGCGCATAATGACCAATAGAAATCGCTGAGGCCTGCGGTGAAAAACTATTGATCCCTAGCACCTTTGCAAACAGGGTATTAACGACACCGTTGCCCCCCGCACCAGCATTCTTCGAGATACTCACCTGAACCGCTGGGACCTGCGTTGCATTTGGGGTATAGGTGTAAGGCGGTTGTAATGGCTGGAATGGCTGGGCGCCAGTGATGTCATAGAGCCCCGGAGTGACCGTCGCATCTTTGAGGGGTTGACCATTCGCCGTGTTTCCAAGTTTTTTAGGGTCGGCAATTGAAATCATTGCGTTCGTGGCGGCCAAACTGAAATTGGGGAGTGTCGCGCCCTGACTCAGGTAAGTGACCCCCGTCAAGGATGCTGCCTCAGCAGCGGACCTTAACTCTTGTCGCGCCACAAAGACGTTACCCACATCCAGGGACAATCCCATCATGCCAATCAGACTGGTGATACCCACCGCAGCCAAAGGCAAGATGGCGCCTTGATCCTTTGCCTTGGGCCGCCCCATGCTGAAGCGAAAAGGAATACGGTTCTTCATGTCAGTCTCCTCTTATTCAAGGACAGGGTTTTTGAGGGTCACAATCAAAGTTCCGGAGGCGGCCACTATCCCGCCCTTCCAGAAAATTTAGACTGGGCGCCGGTGGCGATTCCGATCGTTTCACGGGGACAAGAGCGAATCCTGTGGCCTTGGGATGCCTCAAGACCAATCTGAGATTCCCTGTCAGTTCTGCTTTGGCAATGGTCTCAGCCATCTCAGGCGTGACTTCCAACGTGACCGCCTTGACCACTTTCGCCTCACCCTTGGCCGCCGTCATGTCCTGATCAACGGCAAGAACACGGAGGTTCTGCGCCAAGTAACTCGCCGAAGGCGACTGATGATCCTGTCCCGGGATCGCTAAAAGGAGATCCACCAGATTTCCTCGCGCAAGAAAACCAGCAACTCCTCTGACATCATCCACGCGAATGGACATGGCTCGATGCGTTTCCCTTACATCCATCGCCAGGGGGACGCCGTCCTGGCGCTCTTTCAGGTCAGTCTTATGAATCAAGGATCCTGCATGGATCGGATTCATGGCAACCCGCCCCACTACCTCGTCCAGCTGATTGGCGTAAAGCGTACGATTTCCGGGAAGGTCCTCTTCCAGCATGGCATGTTCTCTAACCCATTCCGGCTCAATGACGCCCAAGAAATCGATATCGCGTGTCGCCACCATAACGGTCACCTTAGGTGGGGGGGGTGGCGCTGCAACCACCGCTGTGGGGGGGGGTGCCATGACCAGATGCCGGGCAACCACGCTCGCTAATAACGAGAGAATTGCCGCAATCACCAAAAGCGCACTGACTCTGGATCTCAGCATTTACTAATCCTCGGGCTTCTTCCCTTCAATCGGTTCATCGGCTGTGATCCGCCAGCGCAACAGAAGCCTCTGCATTTAGCTGCCGATCTTCAAGTTGAGCGAGGTTCTTAAGATTTTGATGTGCGAGTTCGTGATAGGAGGGTGATGCATGAACAGCCAATTCGAGGTAGTGTCTCGCCGCTGAATAATCCCCGACTTGAAGATAGAGGTACCCCATATTGTTAAAGGCATCCGGTTCACTTAGGAATTGCCGAAAATTTGCTAGGGCCTGTTCAGGGCGATCCAGCTTCATCAAAAAAAGACTTCGATTCATTCGAAGTCCCTCGTGGTTAGGCGCCACTTGAAGTCCTTCATCCGCAGTCTTTAAAGCCAAGGCATAATCGGAATTGAGGTAATACGAATAGGCAAGGTTATTACGAATCCCCGGGCTTTTGGCATCTACAGTTAACGCCTCTCGATAAAATGCCTGCGCTTTGGTGTGATCCCCTTTTTGGTCCGCTAGAAGACCCAGAGAGGTCAATGTCCTTGGAGCTTTTGGATTTAGGCTCAGGGCGTTTTGGAGATGTGTACTGGCCCGTAACCAGTCCTTTTGCTTGAGAGCAATAACACCGAGAGACTCCAGTGTCGCGGCATTTTCAGGCGCGCCTTGAAGAGACATTTCAAGGGCAGTTCTGGCCAGATCTAGATTTTTCTTTTCCAGATGGATCTGACCGACCGCAGCCAAAGCGACCGGATTTTCTGGCTCCCGCTCAAGATAAGTGACGTAGTAAAAGAGTGCTTCATTCGCCTTACCAATTTTCTGGAAGCCTTCTGCTCGAGCCAGAATGACCTCAGCACCCAGTTCATCCAAAGGTGTCGCTGAGCCCTCATCAATGCGTTGAATTTGCTGTGGTTCGGGCTGTGCCAAATTAATCGGCACTACCTGAGTCGTTTCACACCCGGCGAATGCCATGGAGGCAACTAGCAAGCCGATGTTACAAATTCTGTGAATAGCGCCCATGACTACCTCGCAAAGGCCTGAAGCATCTTGATCGCCGAGGGCCCCACAGAGACGATAAAGAAACAAGGGAGAAAGAAAATGACCAAGGGAAAAATCATCTTGGTACTCATCTTGGCAGCGTTTTCCTCTGCCGCTTGCATCC
>CAYFOC010000093.1:0-6960 GCA_964344615.1 uncultured Methylococcus sp. | reverse complement strand
CGGTCAACCAGTGAGTGCTCCATCAATTACAGTGTCGATGAATACGCGCATTCGATCGTCCGCGCCTTCAGTGAAATCTGTGATGAACACGACCTCCCTCACCCTCACCTGGTAACGGAATCCGGTAGAGCCATCAGCGCCCATCACGCCGTCCTGATCACCAACGTAACCGACATCGAATCGGTTCCCAATGATCCGACACCACCTCAGACGGTTCAGGCCAAGCCGCTTGAGGATCTTGCGCATTGCCTTGAGCGCATCGAAAAAGAACCGGTCGTTGGCGTCTACCATGATGCCCAATTCGATATTGCAGAAGCGCGCGCCATGTTCGTGCAGGGCACCCTTGACCTCCACGGACTGGCCGAAGCCGAACGCTTGAGTGCCGCCATTGCCCACGCGACGCAATTGCGTCTTGACGGGCGACTCCGTGCGCACCGCGAACTGCTTGACGATTTGAATGAGCGCTTGGCTGATAAGGTTTTTTGTAACTTTTCTCTGTTTCAATCCATGCCGGACGCATGGGCGATCGGACAGATTTTCCCTGTCATGCCCCTTCAGCGCCTGAATGAAGAACCCAAGCGCCGTTGCATCATTCAGGATCTGACCTGTGACTCTGACGGCATGATCGAACAGTACATTGATCTCCAGAGCCTCGAATCAACACTCAGAATTCATGAGAAGACCCCCGGGGAAAGCTATCTCATTGGTTTCTTCCTTGTCGGCGCGTATCAGGAAATCCTCGGAGACATGCACAATCTCTTTGGCGATACCCACGCCGTGAATGTCATGCTGAACGGCGATGGCACCTACCGCATGCTTGATCCGACGCATGGTGATGGCACAGATGACATGTTGCGCTATGTCCATATCGATCCGGCCGAACTGGAACGGGCCTATCGAAGAAAGCTGGTTGATGCAAACCTGCCGACCGACCGCCGCAAGCTGTTTGAGACCGAACTTATGGCCGGACTAGGGGCCTACACCTATCTTGAAGAGTGAACATCGTGGCTGATGGATCCCTGAAACATTCTGCCCGCGCCGGATTTCTGGGATTGGGCGCAATGGGAAGCCACATGGCGCACCACTTGTATGCCGCGGGTTTTCTGCGCCACGTCTTCAACAGAACCCCGGAGCGCGCGGAGCAATTTGCTTCGCTCCACCCTGAAGCACAAATTGCTCGGTCACCCGCTGAACTGGCGCGGTCCGTGGATGTCATCTTCATTTGTGTCGCCGCAGACCACGATGTCCTTCAGGTCGTCGACGCCATGTTACCGGTGCTAGAACCAGGGCAAATCGTGATCGATAGTTCGACTGTCAGCAGGGACACTGCAATAGCCGCAGCACGCCGCTTATCGACCAACGGGGTTCATTTTTTTGATGCCCCTGTAACAGGAGGTGTCGAAGGCGCGCGAAACGGTACCCTATCCATCATGCTGGGCGGCGAGGAAGCCATCCTGCCTGAGATTGCTCCCCTCTTGGCGACCATGTCCTCCCGCTACACGTCCATGGGTCCGGTCGGCTCAGGCCAGGCCGCCAAGGCGGTGAATCAGGTGATGTGTGCCGGCATAAATGAAGCCGTCACCGAAGCACTGGCCTTTGGCGTTGGACTCGGCCTCGACATTGAGCGCGTGATGGATGCCATCCGCGGGGGTGCCGCCGGCAATTGGTTCCTCGACAAAAGAGGTTCAACCATGACGCAAAATCAGTTTCAGCCGGGCTTCAAGGTCGCATTGCATCGCAAGGATCTGGAGATCTGTCTCGCCATGGGGAAGGAAATCGGGCAGAACCTCCCTTTGACTCAAACGACGTCAACGCACTATCAGACACTGATCGAAGAGGGATACGGGGACGAGGACATCTCATCTCTTTACCGTCTTAAGAGGCCTACCCCATGACCGCGCCTCGCGTTGATCATCATCTGGAGACTGATGGCAACGGCATCATCACGTTCTCCGGGGATTGGCATATCAACTCGCCCCTCCCCAATTTTTCCGATCTGGCGGACTGGCTGATTGAATCCAGGCCCCGCCAGGTTTTCGTGGTTCCCGAGAATCTCGGCCACTGGGATAGCTCGCTTCTCACCTTCCTGCTTCGGCTCATGGAGAGCGCCCAATCGCAAAAGATTCCTCTCCAAACCGAACGCATGCCCAAGGGTGTCCTCGGCATGATCGCGCTCTCCCAAGCCGTTCCCGAGCGACAAGATGCCCTCCGACAGCGTGACCCCACTGATTTTTTAACCCTGATCGGTAACCATGCCATATGGCTCAAGGATGATTTCTTCAGGCTGACTGATTTTGTGGGTGAGGTTTGCATAGCCTTCGGGCGACTCCTCATGGGCAAAAGTCGTATGCGATGGTCCGATGTCCTCTTGAATATTCAGGAATGTGGTCCGAACGCACTGCCCATCATCTGTCTCATTGGATTATTGATGGGAATGATCCTCGCGTTCGTAGGTGCGGTTCAGCTCAAGGTATTCGGAGCACAACTATTGATCGCTGATCTCGTAGGTCTCGCGATGGCTCGAGAAATGGGCGCCATGATGACATCCATCCTCATGGCCGGAAGAACAGGCTCGGCCTTCGCCGCAGAACTGGGCTCCATGATCGTCAATGACGAGATCGACGCACTGAAAACCAGCGGCTTTTCGGCCATCGAATTTCTGGTGCTCCCCCGCATTCTGGCAATGCTGATAACCATCCCCTTCCTCTGCCTATTTGCGGACATTCTTGGCATTTTTGGTGGATCTATCGTTGCCGCGGGACTCTTTGATGTCTCCATCCCAGAATACTTCGAACAACTGGGAAGTCGCATGCGCCTCATCGACCTGGAAGTTGGCATCGGAAAATGCGCTGTTTTTGGCGTTCTGGTTTCGATAGCGGGATGTTTCAGAGGCCTGCAATGTCAACGTAACGCTGCATCCGTAGGGTTGGCAACCACTTCTGCCGTGGTCACGGGAATCGTGTTCATCGTGTTCTCTGATGCCGTGATGACCATGATGATCACCGCCCTGGATCTCCTTAAAAGATGATCAATTCAACCCTTCCAAAGCCTGATACCGGCGCATCTGGCCTTGATCCAGCCGTGCATATCGAAGTCTCAGGCTTAACCATGAGCTACGAGGGATTTGTCGTCCAGCAGGACATGAACTTCAAGGTGCGCCGAGGCGAAATTTTCATCATCATGGGCCCCAGTGGTTGCGGCAAGAGCACCCTGCTGCGGCATCTGATCGGGATCAAGGCGCCCACCAAAGGTTCGGTACGATTCGATGGGCTTGATCTTTGGGCACAGGATCCTGCAACCCGGGATCGCCTGCTCTTGAAGATGGGCATTCTTTACCAGAGTGGCGCCCTATGGAGTTCGATGACACTCGCGGAGAACATCGCATTACCCTTGTCGGCTCATACCACGCTCTCAGGTCGGGAAGTCCTTGAGCTGGTTTCCTTCAAGCTCTCACTGGTGGGACTCTCCGGCTTCGAGGATTACTACCCGGCTGAAATCAGTGGCGGGATGCAAAAAAGAGCGGCCCTTGCCCGAGCCATCGCGCTTGACCCCGAAATTCTTTTTTTCGATGAACCCTCATCTGGTCTTGATCCGATCAGCGCCGGCAGACTCGATGAATTGATCATTCACCTTACAGAAAGCCTTGGGAGCACCGCCGTTGTCGTGACACACGATCTTGCAAGCATTCTCGACATTGGAACCAACTCGATTTACCTCGACATCGACACGAAGCGTATCGTGGCCGAAGGCCCGCCCAATCAACTCCTTGAAGTAACTTCGAGTGAGAATGTCAGAAATTTCTTGACCCGAGGTCAAGGAGAAAAGATTCGGTATAACCGATCCAAACAAACATCCCCATGAAAACCGTTACACATCCAAGACTGATCGGACTATTCGTTCTCCTGGGACTTGCCCTGTGGACCGGGATCATCATCATGTGGGGAAGCGGCGGCTACTTCAGTACCCTCCCCCGTTACGTGATTTACTTCGAGGGCTCCGTCAATGGGTTGGCGGCCGGCTCTGTGGTCAGACTCAAAGGGGTCACCATTGGCAAGGTCATTCAGGTTAAGGTTCGCTATAACGTTGATGACGCGAAGATCATGACGCCCGTCATCGCCGAAATGGATCTCGGTAAGATCATTGAAACGAATACACAGGGATCCCCCGTTCCTGAACTCGATACCCTTGTAAAGCAGGGACTTCGTGCCCGGCTTGGCGTACAAAGCCTTGTCAGCAATCAACTCTACGTCGACCTTGAGTTTCTCCCTAAAACGACGCCTCACCTTGTAGGCATCGCTGAACAAACCCTGCCCGAGATACCCACGGTGTCTTCGAGTAAGGAAGAACTAGAGCGCACGCTAGAGTTCATGGCTCATGAAGTTCGCGAACTTCCGCTGAAAGATACCGTAGACGCAACCCTGCAGGTGCTGCGCCATACCGATCAACTACTGACCAAACCTGAAACCAGCGCGAGCATTGATCGTCTCAACGAGAATCTTGTTGAACTCAAGGGCCTCATCAGGCAACTCCATGGCGAACTCCCGCCGCTCTTGAGTTCTGCAACAGAAACGATGAAACAAGCCAAAGCCAGCCTCACCTCCGTCAGCGACTTTGTCCAGACCGACTCAGAACTGAGCACCGCATTGAAGGACGTCTCCGAGGCAGCTCGTTCCATCAGACGCTTGGCTGACACCCTCGAACGCCATCCTGATGCCGTTCTTTACGGAAGAAAGTCCACCGAGAACAAATAGGAACTCAGAATTACCCCTCCGCGGAACCTCAAGAATGGCATAATGTCTGCATGGCGATTCTGAACTCCATATCACCCTCGACTTCCACAGACAGAGAGTCTGTCGCTGACGATGCGTTTTGCCGCTCTGCACGCAAGGTCATTCAGATTGAAGCTCAGGCCGTTCGAGCGCTTGAGTCCCGGATTGATGCCCGTTTTGCCAAAGCTTGTCGCCTGATCCTGAGTTGCAAGGGTCGGGTTGTTGTAACCGGCATGGGTAAATCAGGGCATATAGGCGGCAAAATTGCAGCCACCCTCGCTAGCACCGGCACCCCATCCTTCTTTGTGCACCCAGGGGAAGCTGGGCATGGTGATCTTGGAATGATCACGCGAGGTGATGTTCTGATCGCTCTCTCCCATTCCGGAGATTCCTCAGAGTTGTTGACTATCCTTCCGATGCTCAAACGACTCGGCACTCCTCTGATTGCCTTCACGGGAAATCCTGACTCAGCTCTCGCGAGGCAAGCCGACGTAGCCCTCGACACCGCCATACAGGAGGAAGCATGCCCTCTGGGACTGGCCCCTACCTCCAGCACGACTGTCGCGTTGGCACTTGGGGATGCCTTGGCTGTCGCTCTCCTCGAAGCAAGGGGATTCAGCCGGGAAGATTTTGCCTTTTCACACCCAAGTGGGAGCCTCGGGCGCAAGCTGCTGATTCGCGTACGTGATGTCATGCACGTCGGCTCTGATATTCCCTGTGTTGACTCCAATGTCGCCGTCAGAGAAGCGCTGATTGAAATGACGGCCAAGAAATTGGGCATGACCGCCGTCACGGACAATGCCGGAAAGTTACTCGGCATCTTCACTGACGGCGACCTCCGCCGCCTTCTAGAAAGAGCCATCGATATTCATACGACGCTGATTTGCGATGTCATACGCAGCGGGTGTTCCACCGTCCATCCTGACACTCTTGCAACAGAAAGCGTCAGAATCATGGAGGAACGCAGAATCAATTCCCTTCTGGTTGTGGATGAGAATGAGCAATTGATCGGCGCACTCAACATGCATGACCTTCTGCGAGCGGGGGTCGTCTAAATGATCGACTTTCCCAAGGACATCATCGACCGGGCATCCAAAATTCGACTATTGATCTGTGACGTCGATGGCGTGCTGACCAATGGGCAATTGTTTTTTACGCCCACAGGAGATGAACTCAAGGGTTTTCATGCGCGTGATGGTCACGGGATCAAACTTGTTCAGCGAGCCGGCATTGAAACCGCCGTGATTTCCGGAAGGAGCTCCCCTGCCGTTGCATTGAGAATGGAAAGCCTCGGTGTCAGACATGTCTATCAAGGCCGTGAACATAAGCTGGCAGCCTTCGAGGAGCTCCTTGGACTTCTGTCAGTTGCACCAGAAGAGACTTGCTTCATTGGCGATGACTTGCTGGACCTCACTCTTCTCAGACGGGTAGGCCTTGCAGTCGCCGTGGCTGATGCTCATTTCACTATTCGCGATACGGTCCACTACATTACGCAACTCCCGGGTGGCCATGGCGCTGTTCGTGAAGTCTGCGACCTAATACTGCATGCGCAAGATAAACTGGCAGCCGCTGTTAGCGCATACCACTGAGGCTCTCTCGGCCTTTGGCAGTCGTGGCAAAACCTTCTTTGCCATTGCTGTCGTGCTATTTACCTGGTGGCTCGCGGGTGCACTTGGCCCCCATGAAGTGCCTCAAAAGAAGATCAAGACAGGACGGGTAGATTACTTTACCAAAGGACTCCGAAGAACAGTGATGGGGGAAGACGGCAACCCTAAGGAGCACCTTGTGGCTGATGAAATGCTCCACTACGAAGACGAAGACACGGCCGAGCTCTTCCGCCCCGTCATAACGCTCTTCGTCAAGCAGGGTCCCCCGTGGATCATCAACTCGGAAACCGCCAAGATTCCTGGCAATAGCGAGTTCATCTTCATGAACGGGGATGTTCTTGTGGAGCGCGAAGCCCATGAGGACAGCCGAGCCATTCGCATCGAGACCACCAATGTCCGAACCATACCGGACAAGGATTACGCCGAAACGGATGAATACATCCGTGTTATCAGTCCGCCGGATTACATGACGGGGACAGGGGCAACCATTAACTTTGGGCACAACCTCAATTATCGGATCCTTCATGATGTCAGAAGAAGACACGACGTTGAAACCGAAACAACGAACCAATAAATCAGGAAGG
>CAYFOC010000092.1:0-7022 GCA_964344615.1 uncultured Methylococcus sp. | reverse complement strand
ATCTTGCTCGACTGCGGATAGAGGTCTTTCGGGCTTTTCCCTACCTCTATGATGGCTCTCTCGCCTATGAGATGAGCTATCTTGAGACCTATAAGGCGTGCCCAGAGAGCATCGTTGTCCTCGTGCTTGATGGCGAAAGAGTCGTCGGCGCAACGACAGGTCTTCCACTGGACGCAGAAACGGAGGAATTTCAAAGGCCTTTCGTTGATGCAGGTTACGACCCTTCGAAAGTCTTTTATTGCGCCGAGTCCGTCCTTCTCCCGGAATATCGTGGTCGCGGGGTTTATCCACAGTTCTTTGCGGAAAGGGAAGGACATGCTCGTTCACTCGGGCGCTTTGATGTGTGTTCTTTTTGCTGCGTTGAACGACCGGAAAATCATCCATTGAGGCCGGCCGATTACGTGCCACTCGATCGCATATGGTCCCGCTTTGGCTACGTCAAACATCCAGAACTCCGAACCAGCTACTCCTGGAAGGATGTCGACGAAACCGAGGAAAGCGCTAAACCCATGGTCTTTTGGATGAAGCCACTGACGGAGACAAGCGCATGACCGGTCCATTCAAAATTGCTACGGCTCAATATCCGATTGGCTCCCCTGCAGATTGGTCCGAATACGAAACCAAAATTCGGGCATGGGTCGCTCAGGCGACTGAAGCCAATGCGAGCCTTCTGGTCTTCCCCGAGTATTTTTCGATGGAACTGGTCCATCTTTTCCCGGAAAACATTCAGAAGTCTCTAGGACTCCAGCTTGATGCTCTACAGACTCTCAAAGAAGGCTTTATCAAGCTTTTTGGCGATCTGGCCCTCCAGCATGGCGTACACATTGTCGCTGGAAGCTTCCCCATCAAAGATACAGATGGGCTCTTCAGAAACCGCTCCTACCTCTTCTTCCCTGATGGTCATCACGAACACCAGGACAAGGTACAGATGACGCGGTTTGAGAATGAGCAATGGGGCATCAGCCCCGGACATCATCTGCGGACCTTTGAAACAAGCCTTGGGCGCATTGCCATCAATATTTGCTACGACAGCGAATTCCCTATCCTCGCAAGACGACAAGTCGAAGCTGGTGCGGACCTTATAGTAGTGCCGAGCTGTACTGACACCGTCGCCGGATACTGGCGCGTCAGGATCGGTTGCCAGGCAAGAGCCCTTGAGAACCAATGCTATGTCGTGCAGTCACCCACGGTTGGGCATGCGCCTTGGTCAGAAGCCGTCGACGTCAACATTGGGGCGGCAGCGGTCTATACCCCCGTCGATTATGGCTTCCCTGATAACGGCGTACTCAGCATTGGCGATCGCGACCAGCCTCAATGGGTCTATGCGGAAGTCGACCTAGGAAACATTGCGCACATCCGCAACCATGGACAAGTCTTCAACCATCGAGACTGGCCCGCACAGTTCCGAGCTCTAGACGCTCATTGATCACTCTGAAAGCCGCTCCAAGACGTCATGCCTAAGAACCATACCCATGTCGAAATCTTCGACACTACATTACGAGATGGAAGTCAGACGGCCGGCATCAACTATTCCGTTGATGACAAACTACGCATCGCTGAAAAGCTTGCGGAGTTTGGCATTGGATGGATTGAGGGTGGCTGGCCGGGAGCCAGCCCCAAAGATAGCGAATTCTTTGCGAAGATGCGGAGCCGCTCCTGGAGCAAAAGCAAGCTTATCGCTTTCGGCAGCATGGCACGCCCCGGCAAGCCCGCCTCAGAGGATATCGGTCTCAAACATCTGATAGAAAGCGGTGCGGATGGCGCCTGCGTATTCGGCAAAAGTTGGGACCTGCATGTCACCAAAGCACTTGGCATAGACCTTCCAAGCAATCTGGATCTGGTTACGGATTCCATCAGATGGCTCAAAGAGCATCTGGAAACTGTTTTCTTTGACGCCGAACATTTTTTTGACGGCTACAAAGACAACCCAGGCTATGCCATTGAGGTACTCAGGGCCGCACACGCGGGTGGCGCAGACGGACTGGTTCTCTGCGACACCAATGGCGGCACCACCCCCTTTGATGTCGCCCAAGCCGTTTCCGCCGTAAAACGCGAGTTCCCGGATTGTCTGATTGGTATTCATGCGCATAACGACAGCGAACTGGCTGTTGCAAACTCGATTGAAGCCATTCGTTCCGGGGCACGCATGGTACAGGGCACGATCAATGGAATCGGAGAACGCTGCGGAAACGCGAACCTCGTCTCGATCATTCCCGTCCTGAGCCTGAAGATGGGTTTTGACTGCGGCATTGATATTACGCACCTTCGCCAACTGTCGTCGATTTCACGATTTGTGAATGAGATGGCGAATCGACTCCCTTGGCAACATCAGCCTTTCGTCGGATTGAATGCGTTCGCCCACAAGGGGGGCATCCACGCCTCCGCAGTCCAGAAAGACTCAAGACTCTATGAACACATCGCCCCTGAAACCGTGGGGAATGAGCGATTGATTCTAGTCTCCGATCAAGCCGGAAAAAGTACGGTACAGATCAAAATGCAGGAAATGGGACTAGGCGTCGACCTTGACCCCAATGATCCCGGAATCAGAGACGCCATCAATCGCGTCAAGGAACTCGAAAATCGCGGCTTTGCCTACGAAGGCGCCGAGGCATCCTTCGAACTCTTGCTTCTCAAAGCCGTGAATCGGTTTACGCCGTACTTTGAACTCCAATCATTCCGCGTCCTTGATGAAAAATCCAAGGATCAGGAAGAGCCTATCTCTGAAGTGACGCTGACCCTTAAAGTCGGAACAAAGCTCACAACGACCTCAGCCAAGGGAAATGGACCGGTCAATGCGATGGATAATGCGCTGCGGGACGCGCTTGTCCCCTTCTATCCTGAGCTTGCCGAGTTACAACTTACTGACTTCAAAGTCCGAGTTCTGACGACCAGACAAACAACGCGCGCAACCGTTCGCGTCCTGATTGAATCAACCGACGGCAAAGCCAAATGGGGCACCGTCGGCGTCTCCGCCAATATGGTTGATGCCAGCTACCAGGCCCTGGCTGATGCTGTGGAATACAAACTGACCAAGGAGCGGCTGACGCCCATTACGTCTTGATGAGTGCGGACCATCAAGCCGATATTCAGGTTGATTTAGGGAATTTCGGGACGTATACTTCGGATCGAGCTTGAACAAAGCGTGGCCACAAAATAACGACTAAATTTTGGAGGATACCCGTATGAAGAAGTGGGAAAAGCCTAGCTACAACGACATGCGTTTCGGTTTCGAAGTGACCATGTACATCTACAACCGTTAATTAACGGCTTGTAACCAACGGGGCCCCACAGCAATGTCGGGCCCCGTTTTTATTTTCGGAGTAGCTATCCCATGCAAGTACGTGTCCTTGGCGCAGGCGCCGGTGGCGGTTTCCCCCAATGGAACTGTAATTGTGCCAACTGTTCCGGCATTCGAAATGGATCCATCAAAGGTCAAAAAAGGACGCAATCGTCCATAGCAGTTAGCGCTGATGGAAGAAAATGGGTTCTGTTCAACGCATCCCCTGACATCAGAACACAACTGGAACAGTTTCCGGAATCTCACCCGCGGGAAGGAATCAGGGATACCGGCATCAAGGCCATCATCCTCATTGACAGCCAGATTGACCACACCACCGGTCTCCTGATGCTCAGAGAGTCGACGTCCCCCCTAGAGATCTATTGCTCGGAAATGGTGAGACAAGACCTCACTACAGGGTTCCCCCTCTTTAACATGCTCTCGCATTACTGTGGCGTGAACCATCACCCAATTCCGTTGGATGGATGTTCCTTCCAGATCCCAGGCTTTGAAGAACTCAGGTTCTACAGCCACTCTCTTAAAAGCAAGGCGCCGCCCTACTCGCCTCACCGCCATGACCCGCATGATGGAGATAATATCGGCGTCGTGATCGAGGAAGTCTTGACCGGCAAGAAGATTTATTATGCTCCGGGACTCGGCGAGATTGAGCCGCACGTCAGGGAAGCGATCAGGAACGCCGATTGCATTCTGGTTGATGGCACCTTCTGGCAGCATGACGAGATGGAGCGTGCCGGCATCTCCACCAAACGGGCATTGGAGATGGGTCATCTGCCTCAATCAGAACCCGGCGGAATGATGGAAGAACTGCAGGATGTTCGCGCCCGCAAGATTCTCATTCACATTAACAACACGAATCCAATCCTGAATGAAAATTCCATTGAGCGAAAAAGGCTCGAGGACTCAGGGATTGAGGTTGCCCATGACGGGCTATTCGTTACCCTCTAAGGTGCATCGATGACTCAAAACACCCCTTGGACTCCGGAAGAATTTGAAGCCAAGCTGCGCGCAAAGGACATCTACTACCATATCCATCACCCGTACCACATTGAGATGGCCGCAGGCCGACTCAGCCGGGAGCAGATTCAAGGGTGGGTCGCCAATCGCTTCTATTATCAGGTCATGATTCCGGTCAAGGACGCAAACATCCTTGCCAATTGCCCTGACCGCGATACACGAAGACTATGGATTCAGCGGATCAAAGATCATGATGGCGATGGTCCCGACGCTGGTGGGATTGAAGCTTGGACCCGCCTTGGTGAAGCCGTGGGGATATCACGTGAGGATCTCTGGTCTCAAAAGCACGTTCTGCCTGGCGTGAAATTTGCCGTCGATGCCTATGTTCAATTCGCACGTAATGCCTCATGGCAGGAAGCGGCATGCTCCTCACTGACCGAAATGTTCGCGCCGACCATTCACAAACAACGCCTTTCAGGGTGGCCCGACCTCTACCCCTGGATTGATCAGGAAGGCCTTGCCTATTTCAGGAAGCGAGTGACCCAAGCTAGCCGAGATGTAGAGCACGGACTCGCCATCACCCTTGATCACTTCAAATCAAGGGAACAGCAAGAAAAGGCTATTGGAATTCTTCAATTCAAGTTGGATGTTCTCTGGTCCATGCTGGATGCCATGTGGTTGGCCTATGTCGACCTGAAGCCACCTTACTTCAACATCAAGGCATAACAGACCAACATGACCATCGAATCGACGGCAAAGATCGCATTTTCACCACTACACAGACTTCAGTGGGAGGAGTCGCAGCAACGCTTCGTCATTCTCTATCCTGAAGGCATGGTGGAACTGAACGGGCCTGCGGCTGAAATTCTTCAGCTTTGCGATGGTTCAAGGCATCTTGAAGGGATCGTCGATGAACTGGAGAAAAAGTTTGAGACTTCCGGTTTACGGACGGACATAGAGGAACTGCTGGAGGCTGCGTTAAAAAATGGCTGGATCAGAATCCTATCCGAAGGGTAGTCCTAGGTGGCTCCTTGCTGAGCTCACTTATCGCTGCCCTCTCCAGTGCCCTTACTGCTCTAATCCGATCGACTACGCGCGTCACTCTAAAGAGTTAACGACGGATGAATGGATACGGGTATTTACGGAAGCTCGGGCCATGGGCGCAGTTCAGCTGGGGCTTTCTGGAGGCGAGCCGCTGACCAGACCTGATCTTGTCACCCTGGTGGCAAAGGCCAGGGAACTCGGCTATTACACCAACCTGATCTCATCCGGCTACGGGTTAGAGGAAGCCAAGATTCTTGAATTGAAAGAAGCCGGTCTGGATCACATTCAGATCAGCATTCAGGCCCCGGAATCTCAGCTCAACGATTACCTCGCAGGCACCAAATCGTTCGAGGAAAAGAAACGGGTTGCTCGCCTGATCAAGGATCATGGCTATCCCATGGTTCTGTGTGTCGTCATCCATCGCCATAACATCCATCTCATGAAAGAGATTCTGGAGATGGCGATCGAACTGAAGGCAGACTACCTGGAACTGGCCAACACGCAATATTACGGCTGGGCACACATCAATCGTGCAGCCCTCCTACCCACTCGCGAACAGTTTGAGGTCGCCGAAAAAATCGCGCAGGACTACAAGACCAAGCTAGAAGGGAAGATGAAGATCTATTACGTCGTCCCGGATTACTATGAAGATCGGCCCAAAGCCTGCATGAATGGCTGGGGTACAACGTTCCTGACGATAGCCCCAGACGGGCTCGCCCTCCCCTGCCACGAGGCACGCATTCTCCCGGGACTGGATTGCCCAAGCATCCGCGATATGAGTCTCAAGGAAATCTGGGAGGAATCCCCCGCATTCAATCGATTCAGGAATTTTGATTGGATGCAGGAACCCTGCAAAACGTGCCCCGAGAAAACCAAAGATTTCGGAGGCTGTCGCTGCCAAGCCTTCCTGATGACTGGCGATCCTGAAGCTACAGATCCTGTCTGCAGCAAATCCCCTCGCCGACAGGTTGTGGCGGATGCCATTCAAGAGGCAAAAGACACCATCGACGCACCGCTGGTTTTCAGGAACAGTCAGAACTCCAAGCGTCTGGGTTAAGCGCCATCCTCATGTAGTCCTGTCCAAGGCCGATAAAGACCTTCGGTTTCAACATCCATCAGCGATAGGACACGGCCCACCGTCTCATCCACCAAATCCGACAGCGTGCGGGGCTTGGCATAAAAGGCCGGAACCGGCGGATAGATGATTGCCCCCATCTCGGTCACGGCTCCCATGTTTCTGATGTGCACAAGATTCAGCGGCGCCTCCCGCGGAACAACCACGAGTCGCCGACGTTCCTTAAGAACCACATCAGCCGAGCGACTGATGAGGTTATCGCCAAAGCCATGCGCGATACTTGCCAAGGTTTTCATGGAACAAGGCGCGATAATCATTCCTTCGGTCTTAAAGCCCCCACTGGCAATCGGTGCCGCAATATCATCGATCCGGTGCACGACATCAGCGATCTGAGCAACATCACTTCGCTTGATGCCCAGTTCATACTGAATATTCAAAGTACCCGCGTCCGAAACGACCAGATGCGTTTCATAGCCACCCAAATCCCGAAGCACCTCAAGGATACGCTTGCCGTAAATAGCCCCCGTGGCTCCGGTCATCCCAAGAATTATTCGTTTCTTCATCGTGAATTTCGCGAGAAACCCCGTCCTTCAAGGCGGGGAGGGATAGCGAACTCTCCGAGTCGGAGAGCGGTTGTTAGGGTGGTTAGCA